>JBIIHN010000072.1:0-7055 GCA_044235745.1 Bacteroidia bacterium | reverse complement strand
CTCTTATTTTATGCCGGGGGATACCACTATTCTATATGCATCTACTCATGAAGGTGGAGAGAGTTGTCCGCCGCCACCGGCAAAACGTGAGGACGGAAAGTACGTTTGGGCTATTTACCCGGATTTTGATATTTATATTGCCGATCTTAAAGGTAATATCCGTAAAAAACTGACAGATGTCCCAGGCTATGATGCAGAGGCAACGGTTTCTCCTGACGGTAAAAAGATTGTCTTTACAAGCATGCGGTCCGGTGATCTTGAGTTGTATGTGATGAATGTGGATGGTTCTGATTTGAAGCAGGTGACGAATCAATTAGGCTATGATGGCGGGGCTTTCTTTTCTCCCGATTCAAAAAAACTCATCTTCCGGGCTTCACGTCCGAAGACCGATGAAGAGGTTACCACCTACAAGAATCTGCTTAAGGAAAATCTGGTGCAGCCCACTCGCATGGAATTATATGTTTGTAACATCGATGGAAGTGATCTCAAGAAAATAACAGATCTTCCCAATGCCAGCTGGGCTCCTTTTTTTCATCCGTCAGGTAAGAAGATTATCTTTTCATCCAACCACCGTTCTACACGTGGTATTCCTTTTAACCTATGGATGATCGATATTGATGGTAAAAATCTTGAGCAGATTACCTTTGATGGAATGTTTGATGCCTTCCCGATGTTTTCACCGGATGGCAAAAAGCTGATCTTCTCATCGAACCGGAATAACAACGGTACAAGGGATACAAATTTGTTTATTGCCGACTGGAAAGATTAATTCTGCGACATAAGCTTAAATGAAAAGTCCGGGTTACTTAGCTGTAATCCGGACTTTTTTTAATTGCAGGAGGTTCATCGCGTTCATCTCCAAACCTTCTACATTAAAATGTGAAAGACGCATGACCTTATCATAATAAAGTACAATTACAGGAGAAGCCGACATTACCAAACTATCCATGGCTGCGTAGTATTGGTGCCGGAGAGTGTCATTGTTTTCCTCCATCGCTTTCTGGTAATAGTCGTCAAATAAAGGATTGCTGAAATGAGTGTAGTTTGGACCCTTCGGTGCCTTGTTTTCGGACGAAAAAAGTGCGAGGTAATTTTCGCCATCTGCATAATCTCCAATCCATGATCCTCGAAAAAATCCCAGCTGCTGTTTTGCTACCATTTGCCGGTGTTGCGCAGCCTGATTGATTTCAAGGTTTATCTGAATGCCGATTTCAGAAAGTTGACCTTGCATATATTCACATAAGTCCTGATAGGCATGAGTAGTGCTCATGGTGATCGGTGGTAACCCGCGTCCGTTAGGGTAACCGGCGGCTTTTAATAGTTCGAGTGCCTTTCCCGGTTGATAGTCGTAGCCGTGTACACGGATGTTGTCAAAACCCGGAATGCCCGGAGGAATCATACCACCGGTTCCCGGAGTGGCCATTCCGTTTCTCAGATAACGGATCATTCGCTTCCGGTCGAACCCGTAGTTGATGGCCTGCCGGATACGGATATCGGAAAGCGGATTGCCTTTCATGACAGCCAGGTTTGTATCAGCTACTATCCCAAGGTACTCTGTGTTGAGGTAGGGCCCGGTTTCCATTCGGAACCTCTTTTGATATTTTTCTTTTAGTTTACCGGAAGTCGTCAGCAGGTCGTCTTTGTAACTGGCGTCCAGGCCGGAAATGAAGTCCAGCTTTCCTTTTATAAACTCCAGAAAGGCGGTTTGTTTATCGTTTATAAAACTGATCATGACCGCATCCAGATAGGGGAGTTTTTTTCCTTCTGCATCCGTTTCAAAATATTCAGGGTTTTTATGAAGGACCAATGCTGTACGTTCGTGCCACGAATGAAAGATAAATGGTCCGGTGCCAACAGGATTCCTTCGAAAGTCCTTCCCGAAGTGTTGGACAACTTCGTGAGGGACCACGGATGCATAGGTTGATGCCAATAAGCCTAACAATGGAGGAAATGTATAACGTAATGAAATGCGGAGGGTGGAGTCATTCGTTGCTTCGAACCCGTTTACGTTGCCGGAGGAATCCCTGCGGATACACTGAAATATCCAACTTCCGGGAGAGGTGGTTTTTTCATCTGTTATACGGTTAAAGCTGTAAACGAAATCGCCGGCAGTTACCTTCCTTCCCGGTTTCAGAAATGGACTACTGTGAAATTTTACATCCGTCCGAAGGTGGAAGGTGTAAACGAGTCCCTCTTCACTGATTTCCCAACTTTTAGCGATGCAGGGCCGGGGGATCAGATGTTGATCTAACTGAACTAATCCATTGAAGAGGTGGTTACAGGCCCAGATTCTTGCCTGATCACTGCTAAATGCCGGGTCGAGGGAGCTGATGCCGGAGGATTCGTTATATCTGAACACCGTTTTGCGGGCTGAATCGGATTCGTCCCTGTGGCAAGAACTGATGAGTCCAATGAATACACAGATAAGAATGGTCCGTCGCATCGTCATAGGGCAAAAATAGAATTACCCGTGAAACCAACCCTAAAGCGTTGCCGGTGATATTCACTACCTTTGCGCCGCATGAACAGTGTGGCTTTCCATACCTTGGGATGTAAGTTGAACTTCTCAGAAACTTCAACGCTGGCCCGTCAGTTTAAAAACGCTGGCTGGGTGAAGAGGGATTTTTCGGAAAAGGCTGATGTTTACGTGATTAATACCTGTTCGGTAACGGAAAATGCCGATAAAGAATGCCGGTTGATCGTGAGTCGTGCCCGTCATCTGAATCCGGAAGGAAAGGTGGTGGTGGTGGGATGTTATGCTCAGCTGAAGCCGGAAGAGATCGCAGGAATTCCCGGCGTGGACCTTGTGCTGGGGGCCGGTGAGAAGTTCAATATTCTTAACTTTCTTGCCGGACTTGAAAACGCAAAACAGCCGGTGGTGATGTCGTGCGATATTGACCAGGTACATCATTTTGTGAGCAGTTGGTCTTCCGGTGATCGCACGCGTACCTTTCTTAAAGTGCAGGATGGTTGTGACTACAGTTGTACATTTTGTACCATCCCTCTGGCTCGTGGTCAGTCGCGCAGTGATACCATTGCGAACGTCATTTCCCGTGTGCATGCGCTCGTTCAGGAAGGCGTTAAAGAGATTGTCCTCACAGGTGTAAATCTGGGGGATTTCGGTATTCAGGATTCATCGGGGCGCCATACGGAGAGGTTCACTGATCTGGCTTATGCCCTTGAAGAAATATCCGGTTTGAAGCGGATTCGGATATCGTCTATCGAACCCAATCTCCTTACCGAAGAGGTAGTGAAGCTGACGGCTAATTCTGAAAAGTTTATGCCTCATTTTCATATCCCGCTTCAAAGCGGATCGAATGATGTCCTGGCCGCCATGCGCAGACGTTATCGCCGTGAGCTGTATGCGGAGAAAGTGGCCTTGATAAAATCCTTGATTCCACATGCCGCAATTGGTGTGGATGTTATTGTGGGCTTTCCGGGTGAAACAAATGAACATTTTGATGAGACATTAGCGTTTCTGCATTCATTACCGGTCAGCTATCTTCATGTTTTTACGTATTCAGAGCGTGCCAATACTCCGGCCGCTTCTATGTCGGGTATCGTTCCATTTCATCAGCGAAAAGAACGAAATAAGATTCTGCGTAATCTGTCCGCGAAAAAACTGCACGACTTTACGGCATCTCAATTGGGTTCAGTTTGGCCGGTGCTGTTTGAGGAGGAGCAACAAGGTGGCTTAATGATGGGCTACACTTCGAATTACATCAGGGTTTCGGTGCCGTATCAACAAGAGATGGTAAACCGTATTGTTTCCTGCGAATTGACGGAAATCGGATCAAATGGGCTGGTGCAAGCGCAACCACTCGGCTTTTTGGAAGCATCTCCTGTAAATAACTGAAATTATGTATCCTACTATATCTGATCTCCTCAAAGATATTTTTGGTTTCTACCTGCCATTGCCCATTCAAAGTTTTGGCTTCATGCTGGCTCTTTCTTTTTTAGCGGCTGCATATACCTTAAAACTGGAGCTGCAACGTAAAGAACAGGGAGGTTTGTTGCGTCCGATCATTCAAAAAGTAATGAAAGGAGAGCGGGCAAAACCAATGGAGCTGATTTCATCGTTTTTAATTGGCTTTGTGCTTGGCTATAAACTGGTGTATGCCTTTTTAAATTATTCACTCTTTGTTGAGGATACGCAGGCGATACTCTTGTCGACAGATGGTAACTGGCCTGCCGGATTAGTGTTGGGAGGATGGATGGCCTGGATGTTATACAGGGAGAAGGAAAAAGAGAAGTTGGCAACGCCTCAACTGATAACGCAGCAATTACATCCGTTTGAGATGGTTTCTTCGATTACTATTGTTGCGGCAGTAAGCGGTATTCTTGGCGCTAAGATTTTTCATAATCTGGAGAATCTCGATGATTTTGCCAGAGATCCTATTGATGCGCTGATTTCTTTTTCAGGGTTGACCATGTACGGTGGATTGATTGTAGGTACCATTGCGGTAATGCGTTATGGTTATAAACTGGGCATTCCTCCGCTGGTACTTGCTGATGCTACTGCTCCCGGGCTTATGCTGGCGTACGGTACAGGAAGGCTGGGATGTCAGATATCCGGGGATGGTGATTGGGGAATAGTGAATCTTTCACAAAAACCGGGATGGCTTTCGTGGGCACCGGATTGGGTGTGGGCGTATAATTATCCCAATAATGTTATAAACGAGGGAATCCCCATTCCGGGTTGTGAGGGAGCTCATTGCTATATGCTCCCCGATGCGGTTTTTCCAACTCCGCTTTACGAAGCCATTGCCTGTATCGGATTATTTTTTGTGTTGTGGATGCTCCGGAAAAGATTAAAACATACCGGACAGGTTTTTTTTCTATACCTGCTGCTGAATGGAACAGAACGGTTTTTTATTGAAAAGATTAGAGTCAATAATAAATTTGATTTGTTAGGGATGCAGGTGACCCAGGCAGAGGTGATCGCATCGTTATTGTTTATTACCGGTTTAACAGGATGGTGGTTGTCATCTTCCGGAAGATTTAATCCACGAGCAAATGAATCCTGAAATTGCAATTAAATCGGCATTGCCGGTGGTGAGGTCTGCAGTTGAGTTTCTTCAGACTGAACGCGCTGCTTTTGATAAAAACCGGGTGGAATTCAAAGGCTTCAATGATCTTGTGTCGTATGTTGACAAAGGGAGCGAGCAGTTGTTGGTAGAGGGCCTGCGGAACATCATAAAGGATTGTGGATTTATCACCGAGGAAAATACAGCCAGCATAAGCGGTCGCGACTGGCAATGGATAATTGACCCACTGGATGGAACCACTAACTTTGTTCATCAGTTGCCATGCTACAGTGTTAGTGTAGGCCTTATGTATAAGGATCGGCTTGTCGGAGGTATTGTTCACGAAGCAAATCTTGATGAGTGCTTTTACGGCTGGAAAGATGGCGGCGCATGGCTCAATGGTCGTCCGATAAAAGTCTCCGAGGAGTCCGAACTCAGGAAGTCCTTGATTGCAACCGGATTTCCATACACGAATTACGATAGAATGGATTCGTATATGGAGGTCTTCGACTTTTGCATGAAAAACACGCAAGGTATCCGCCGTTTAGGATCTGCTGCCGTTGATCTCGCGTATGTTGCCTGCGGAAGATTTGAAGGTTTTTACGAGTATAGTCTCAATGCATGGGATGTTGCCGCCGGCGCATTTCTGGTGATGGAAGCAGGAGGGAAGGTCAGCGACTTCTCCGGCGGGGAAAATTATGTTTTTGGTAAGGAGATTATTGCCAATAATGCAGGAACGTTTGATGAATTCCTGAAAATGGTAAAAACTAAATTCAGTTAGATTTACTCTTGTTGCTTCTGTTCGCGTGATTTGTGCTTGAGGACTTTGGCCTCAATGTAAAAAATGATTTCCTCTGAGATGTTTTTACATTGATCTCCTACACGTTCCAGTTTGCGGATGGCGCTGAGCAAATACAACGATTGATTGATACGTTCCGGATTGGAGCGGATAAATTCTGCTACAGCCTGATTGGCACTCAGGTTGATTTCGTCGAGTAGTTCATCCATTTTAAAAACAGACCGTGCGAGCTTTGTATCCTCCTTATCGAAGGCCATCATAACATCATTTAAAATATTGATGGCTGTATCAAACATCACCAGCAATCGTGTTTTTGCTACCAGTTCACTTTCGAGTTCAAGTTTGATGTTCAGGACAAACTGCGAAATGCCTTCAGCAATATCACCAATTCGTTCAAGGTTGGAGTTGATCTTGAGACAGGCAAGTACAAAGCGCAGGTCAATTGCTACCGGATTAAAAAGTGCGATCAGATTTTCACAATCCCGATCCAGTTTTAATTCAAACCCGTTTACCCGTTTTTCATTCACCAGCACTTCTCTTGCAAGATCTTTATCAAGGGAGATAAGCGCCTGCTTGGATTTCTCCAATTGTGAAGCGACGAGGGAGAACATCTCAAGCATTTCTGACTTGAGATTCTTTATTTCGGTGTCGAGATGAGACATTGTTGTTGTACGTTAATTTTTGTTCCGAATGTGTTGATTAGCCAAAACGGCCGGTAATGTAATCTTGTGTGCGAATATCTTTTGGGTTAGTAAAGATATTTTTTGTGTCATCATATTCAACCAGCTCACCCAGGTAGAAGAAAGCGGTTTTATCGCTAACGCGGCCTGCCTGCTGCATATTATGCGTAACGATAATGATGGTGTATTGAGATTTTAACTCATAGATCAGGTCTTCCACTTTGGAAGTAGAAATAGGGTCAAGGGCGGATGCCGGTTCGTCCATCAGCAATACAGAGGGCTCAGTGGCAATAGCACGTGCGATACATAAGCGCTGTTGTTGTCCTCCCGATAAGGCGAGTGCTGATTTCTTGAGGTTGTCTTTTACTTCGTCCCAGAGCGCCGCTTGCCTTAAGGAACGTTCCACCGTTTCGTCAAGCAGAGTTTTATTTTTTACACCTCGGATCCGGAGACCATAAATCACGTTTTCATAGATGGTTTTCGGAAACGGATTGGGCTTCTGAAATACCATTCCAACCTTTTTCCTTAAGTCTTCCACGCGCATCGAGC
>JBIIHN010000071.1:0-7063 GCA_044235745.1 Bacteroidia bacterium | reverse complement strand
TTTCTTGCAGCCAGCCTTCATTACACATGTCGGTGTTCGCAACAACATGTCGTCCTCTGAATAACGCGTTCAGCAACTTTAACTTGATCCCTGTGTTTTGCGTGGCCGGTAACAAATGCACCTGTGCTTCGGAAATAAGTTCGTCCATTCGTGCTGCAGTCGGATGTTGTTCGAAATGAACAGCAGGACTCTTGTAGTGCTGGATCATTTCGGTCGGAATTTTCTGTCCGGCAATGATTAACGGAAATTTCAGGTGCGGCACCACCTCCCGCAGTAACCATTCGGCTGCGGCTCTGTTTTCACTCACACCCAGATTGCCCTGGTATAGAAAATATTTTCCCCGACCCGGAAGGATGTCGACCCGGTCGTTTGGATGAAAGGCGTTAACCTGCATCACACGCGGATATCGTTGGGAGAAATAGGAATAGTCATTTGTTGATAAAGCCGCAACGGTTAAGTGCTCCATCACCTGAGGCTCATAAAGTTCAAGTTTATTCGCTTCCTGTTCCAGATATACTCTGCGGAATATGTTTTTTTCAGACACCGCCAACTGCCGGTAATAATCGTGCTCAACATTGTGTGCTCTCACCATGACCATGCGGGATCGTTGCTGCATCTCCTTAAACTGGGCGGTGCAATGAAGCCCTTCCAGTAAAACAGCTCCTTCGTCGGAATGAATGCGGTGAATCAGTTGGTCATGAACACGACTGGAAACAATGAAAGGGGGGCGCTGAAATAAAAGCCAGCGCGAATGTTTTCTCGGATAATAGTGCACTTCCGAACAATACTGCTTGAGTTGGTCTGCAGGTTGTCTGCCGTAGGTAAATGCGTGCAGGACAATTTCCGCTCCCAGTGCGTGGAGATGACGGAGTTTATGAAATACATCGATCACTCCGCCGTAATTATCAGGCCATGGAACGTCAAAGGAAACGACATGTATTTTAAGCTTGCTGGACATGGTTAAAAAGCTGAATCAGTTTTTGTCGTTCAAGATCCCAGTTTAATTCGGAAGCCGCCTTCTGAAGTGCGGGTTGGTAGGAGGCAAGCGTTTCGTCAGTCAGTAGATTCTCCAGGTGTTGTGCAATGACGCGCGGATCATGACTCTCTGTGGTGCGTCCAACGGCATATCCCTCTACAATTTTTCGGATCTCTGGCAGGTTACTGGCCAATACCGGCAGCCCGGCATGAATGTAATCAAACAGCTTGTTCGGTAAACTGTAGCGGTAATTGACGTTCGTGTCTTTGTCGAGGCTGATACCAACATCCGCTGATTCTGTATAGAGTCGCAACTCAGTAGGGGCTTTTTTTCCGACAAACATAACTTTTTGCCCCAGCTGATGATCTGTTGTCAGCTTTTTTAGAACCGGTAAAACATCTCCGCTACCAACAATTAGCAGGAGAACATCTTCAAGATACTGCATCGCCAATACGGCTTCCTCCGCGCCGCGCTGGATATTGATGCCGGCACCTTGCAGCAGTACGATCTTTTTGTCGGATGGAAGCTTGAGTTCCCTTCGCAACAAGGCCTTATCGCGTCGGGGATAGCGCGCCGGTTCCGGTACATTGCGGATAGATAAAAAATCTATATTGTACTCCTCCTTGTATAGTCGTGCAATACTCTCATTAACGGTGTAAGCATGTTTGATCCGGGGCAGTATGAATCGCTCGATCTTTTTCCAGATACGCTGAACTTTCGGCCGGTTGACCAGCTCTGGTACTCCGGTGAAATACTCATGACTGTCATACACCAACGGTATGCCTTTTAGCCGGGAAGCCAGAAAATTTGCGGGTAAGGTGTCCAGATCGTTGCTGTGAAGTATATCGGCCTTCTGAAAAAGCAGGAAAAACAGCAAACGGATATTGTATTCGGCATAAAACAAAGGCCCTTTAACAAACCAGAGGCTGAACCGGCGGGTCCTGTATTTCCGACCCGGAAGAGGGGCTGATTGCGGAAGTCTCCGGCCCACCACCAATACATGATAACCGGATTCTTTGAGTGTTGAAGCAGCACGATGAACCCGCTGATCGGTGACCAGATCGGAGGTGACACTCATGATAACCCGCTTCAGCACAGTACGAAAATAGGAGATTGTCGGTTTTCAAGGCCGTTCAACCGGTGACATAAACATCCTGAAAATCACTTCAGAGGCCTATCCCGTGATCCCGGAAGCTCCCGTCGCTTCTGATGTTTAAAATAATTCGCTGATAATAAGGCTGTTGCGCTATAAGGTTCGGGTGGGGTTTAACCTAATCATAAATTGTTTCGTATGCCGCCATCTCCTATATTTGCCGTCCTCTATAAATTAATACGATCTATCAATGCAAAGTAAAGGTGCGATTAAACTGTTTGCCATCATTCTGGCTTTAGTTTGCCTCTATGAGCTTTCTTTCACGCTCATATCCAGGGGTGTGGAAAATGATGCCAAAGAGTTTGCTAACGGCGATCCTGCAAAGGAAAAAGCCTATCTCGATTCCATTGGTCCGAAAGGCGTTTACAACCTCGGCGTAAAGAATTTCACTTACCGTGAAGTGAAGGAACATGAACTGAATCTTGGTCTTGACCTCAAAGGAGGTATGAACGTGACCATGGAGGTTTCAGTTGTGGACCTGGTACGCTCTATGGCGGGTCAGAATGTGAATGATCCTACATTCCAGAAGGCTTTAACGCTGGCACAGGAAAAACAACGTAATTCTAACAAGGATTTCGTGACGTTATTTGGAGAAGCTTTTAACGAGGTGGATCCGAATGCGAACCTGGCTGCCATTTTTGCCAACATCGAAAATCAGGATAAAATCAAGTTCAATTCTACCAAGCAGGAAGTGTTGAAGGTGCTGAAGGAAGAGTCTGATGCTGCCATCAGCCGTTCTTTCAACATTCTTCGTACACGTATCGATAAATTCGGCGTGACGCAGCCCAATATTCAACAATTGGGTTCCGGCCGTATACTGGTGGAACTTCCCGGTGTGAAGGAGCCGGAGCGTGTGCGCAAACTCCTGCAGGGTACTGCGAAACTGGAATTCTGGGAGACCTATTCTTTTGGTGAAGTGGCTCCTTCGCTGGTCAACGTCAATAAATTCCTTGCGGATGAAAGCAAGAAAGATTCCCTTGCCAAAGTGCTGGGTCTTTCCTCTGTTGCCGGAGATGATTCCAGCAAGACAGATACTGCTGCTACTGCCAGCGTAGATACTGCTGCCACAAAAGATACAGCTTCTTCTCTGTTGTCAAAAATGGGAACCGATTCTGCTGCGAAAAAGGACACCTCCTCTGCGTCTAAAACTTTTGAAGAGTTTGCCCGTGAAAATCCGCTGTTCGCTTTGCTCTTCCCGGCCGATGGTCAGGTGCGGACACAGGAAGAAAAAAACATGGTGGACAAGCAGTGTGTAGTAGGATATGCTGCAATCAAGGATACTTCTGCCTTAAATAAAATACTTGCCCGTGACGAAGTGAAGGCGATGATGCCGAAAAATCTGCGTTTACTGTGGACCGTTAAGCCCCGTAATCCGGATGCTCCTTCCCTTGAGTTGATTGGCATTAAAGTAACCAGCCGCGACGGTTCTGCTCCGCTCGATGGTGGTGCCATTTCGGATGCCCGTCAGGACTTCGGTCAGTTTAACAGCCAGCCGGAGATCAGCATGCGCATGAATCCGGAAGGCGCTAAAATCTGGAAACGTCTGACCGGTGAAAACGTAGGGAAGTCAATCGCAATCGTACTCGATGACTATGTTTACAGTTTCCCGAATGTACAGGGTGAGATTGCCGGTGGAAGTTCCAGCATTACCGGAAATTTTGAAATCAACGAAGCGAAAGATCTTGCGAATATCCTGAAAGCAGGTAAACTGCCGGCTCCTGCTCGTATCGTGGAGGAAGCAGTTGTTGGACCTTCTTTAGGTAAAGAGGCGATTGCCAACGGTCTTACTTCATTTATCGTTGCCTTATTGGTGGTGTTTGTCTTCATGGCCGTTTATTACAATAAAGCCGGTCTCGTAGCTGACTTTGCACTCATCTGTAACATGTTTTTTATTATGGGTGTGCTTGCCTCGCTCGGTGCGGTATTGACGCTTCCAGGTATCGCAGGTATCGTACTCATCATCGCACTTTCAGTAGATGCGAACATCCTGATATTTGAACGCGTTCGTGAAGAATTACGTTTGGGTAAAGGCATTCGACTTGCTATCTCTGATGGTTACCGTCATGCGCTTTCATCCATCATCGACTCTAACGTGACCACCCTTCTCCTCGGTATTATCCTTTACTCCTTTGGTAGTGGTCCGGTGCAAGGCTTTGCAACGACCCTGATCATCGGTATTCTTTGTTCACTCTTCAGCGCCATCTTCATCAGTCGCCTGGTGTTTGAATGGATGCTCAACAAGAATCAGGAGATTCCATTCTGGAACAACTTCTCGAAAGATGCATATACAAAAGTGAATCTTCCTTTTGTAGCGAAAAGAAAACTCTACTACATCGTTTCAGGTCTCATCATTGCAGCGGGTATCATTTCTATCGCGGTGAAAGGCTTCAATTTCGGTGTGGACTTCGAAGGTGGACGTACCTATGTTGTACAGTTCGATAAGAACCTTTCTACCACAGAAATACGTGAGTCGCTTGCAGGTAAGTTTGGAGAGGCTCCGGATGTGAAAACATTCGGTACCGATAACCGGTTCAAGATTACTACTACCCATCTTATTGAAGAAAATACTGCAGAAGCAGAAGCGCAGGTAGTAGCAGGTTTGTATGATGGTTTGAAAGGTTTCTATTCAAATATAAGTCCGGAAGCATTTAAGGCAGAGAAAATCATCAACTCGCAGAAAGTAGGACCTACAGTTGCGGATGATATTAAATCGTCTGCACTGGGTTCCATCCTCTTCGGTTGCTCCCTGATGTTCATCTACATCCTCATCCGATTCAAGAAGTGGCAATATGGTTTAGGTGCAACATTGGCCTTGATTCACGACGTACTGTTGATTCTTTCTATGTTCTCAATTTTCAATGGAATTCTTCCTTTCACCCTGGAAATTAATCAGGATTTCATCGCAGCAGTATTGACGGTAATGGGCTACTCGATGACGGATACCGTTGTAGTATTCGACCGTATTCGTGAATACCTCGGTATTCATCCGAATATGGATCGCAAACAGGTGGTGAATAATGCATTGAACTCTACACTTAGCCGTACCATGAATACCTCGCTGACTACGTTCTTCGTACTCTTAACCATCTTCATTTTCGGTGGTGATGTGATCAGAGGCTTTACATTCGCGCTCCTGATCGGTATCATAGTTGGTACGTACAGTTCACTTTGCATCGCTGCGCCGGTGGTGATCGACCTGGATAAGGGAGATAAGAAATAGTAGTCTGAGTACATTAAAAGCAGAAGAGCTTGTCGGTTGACAAGCTCTTTTGCTTTTTGCTTATGGTAATTAATGGAAGAAAAGCGACGAATGCAGATCGAGAAGTAAGTATTTGGTCTTACTTTAATAGTTCTTCCTTTTCTTTTAACTGTTTAGCCACTACAGCTATCCCTTCAGTCAGCGAGTGTGGTTTATATTCCAGCTCACGTTCTGCTTTTTCAATGATAAATCCTGTTTTTAACGGCCGGGTAGCGGGTTGTTTTAATGATGCTGTTGTGATCGGGTGTATATGTTTTTTATCAAGTCCGAAGTAATCCGCTACCGTGTTTGCAATGTCTAGAATGGACAATACCTCGCGGCCGCTGACATGATAAATCCCCTGTGCCTTGCGGAGGGCAGCCTGAATACAGGCATCAGCAAGATCTTCCGCTAAGGTGGGACCTCTGAACTGGTCGTTAATGACATTGATGTCCTTTCCTTGCTCCAGCGAACTCTTCGTCCACAACACCACATTCGATCGTTGGGCATCGTCCGTTACACCATAAATGATCATCGTACGGAGAATCGCCCAGGGTAATCCGCTGTGTTGCACAAGCCGTTCAGCCTCCGCTTTCGACCGGGCATAAACACTGAGCGGACCTATCGGATCCGTTTCTTTGTAAGGTCCGTTTTTTCCGTCAAATACGAAGTCAGTGCTGATATCAATAAAGTGGATGGAAGTACCTGCACAGGCTTCGAGCAGATGTTTTACCGCGTCCACATTGTTTCGCTCACAGCCTTCCGGATCCAGTTCGCAGGCATCTACATTGGTCATCGCTGCCGTGTGAATGATACAATCCGGCTTAAAACGATGGATGATGTTCAGCACATCTTCCCGGTTGGTGAGTTCCAGGGTAGCGAAGGTGTAGCCGGATTTCTCGCGGATGCGGTTTTCACCGCGCGCCGTGGCGATACATTCGATGGCATCCTGCCTGCGCAAGGCATAGACGAGCTTCTGACCAAGCAAACCGTTTGATCCGGTAATGAGGATTTTCATAGCAGTCATTTTTTCAGTGAACCGGCCATCTTCCTATGAAAGTACCTTCATCAGATTTTCGACCTGTTCTCTGGTACCCAAAACGAATAATTTTGAATCAGGTTTCATCATCATTTCAGGTCCGGGGTTGATAATGTATTCTCCGTCTGATGTTTTGTAACCGATCACATTTGCGCCTGTTTTATTGCGGATCTCCAGCTCCCGGATAGATTTGCCACGGAGGTTTTCGGGCAGGTTGTTGCATTTTATCTCTTCCAGACGGATGTTGATACGTCCGGTGATATGGTCGATGAACTCCAGCACGTCGGGGCGGGTAACCAGCGTGGCCATATGTGTTCCGCCGATTTTATCGGGCATGATAACATTGTTGGCACCGGCTCTCCTCAGTTTGTTTTCCGAACTGTCTTCGGAGGCGCGGCTGATGATTTTCAGATCGGGTTTTAGTTCGCGTGCAGTGAGCACCACAAATACATTTGCTGCATCGTTGGGAAGTGTCGTGATCAGCGCACTCGCTTTTTGTATACCCGCCTCCAGCAGTATTTCGTCCTTGGTGGCATCTCCTTCGATAAATAAAAAGTCTTCCTGCTCCCGCAATTCACTTAATCCCTTTTCACCATTTTCTATCACTACAAAAGAGTGATGATGCGCCCAGAGCTGTTCACAAGCCTGCTTCCCGTT
>JBIIHN010000070.1:0-7104 GCA_044235745.1 Bacteroidia bacterium | reverse complement strand
CGATATTAATATCCGTAATCTGCACAGGATACTCTGTTCCATTGATGATGAGACTATCACCCCAGGGAATGACCACACCGGTCATACATGCGGTCATCATCATGATGGATGGTCCGAGAATAAAGAGTGCCTTATCCGCTTGCGTGGGGATGATCTCCTCTTTCATGAACATTTTTACGCCGTCGGCCAAAGGTTGCAAAAGACCAAAAGGTCCGGCACGGTCAGGTCCCACACGATCCTGCAGAAAAGCGGCTACTTTCCTTTCTGCATACGTACTATATGCGGCTATGCCCAGCGATACGGCGAAGACAATGACAACAAGAATAAATTTTATGATGAAGAATTCCATTTCGTGTGATCCTGTGATTAGTTATGCGCTTTTTCATCGATGGACTTCTGGTTCGAAACATCAATGCGCAGATTTTTCTTCTCGATATAATGATTCTGAGAGATAACAGAATGGCGATCGATAGCGCGCGGACCTTCAATCACCCAATCTTTCACATCTTTCTTTTCAAAACGACATTCATTACAGATCCAGCCGGTTTTTCCATCCGGAGCATCCTCTACTTCGCCCCACTGGTCTTTCCGTGCCGACACCCGCAGAATTTCATTACCGCTCATATAGACGACCGTTTTACCACAACACTTCTCACAGTTACGATGAGCGTTCATTGGTTTCGTAAACCATACGCGGCTCTTAAAACGGAAAGTACGATCTGTTAAAGCACCAACAGGACAAACATCGATCACATTACCGATGAAATCACGATCCAGTGCTTTCTCGATATAGGTGCTGATTTCCGCCACATCACCCCGGTTGATTACTCCATGCGCACGGCTATCACAAACCTGATCGGCAACTTTCACACAGCGATAGCAAAGGATACAACGGGTCATGTGCAGTTTGATATTCTCACCAATATCGATCTTATCAAACTCGCGGCGTTTAAACTCATAGCGGGACTTTGCCAAACCATGCTCATAGCTGAGATCCTGCAGATGGCACTCCCCTGCCTGATCACAAATCGGGCAATCGAGCGGATGGTTGATCAGCAGGAACTCCACCACTCCTTTACGGGCTTCCACCAGATCGGGCGCGGTTTTATTCTGCACTTCCATCCCATCCATCACGGTGGTACGGCAGGAGGCCACCGGTTTAGGCATCGGTCGGGGATCTTTCTCTGATCCCTTCGTCACTTTTACAATACAGGTACGGCAATATCCACCACTCGTCTTCAGTTTTGAATAATAACACATAGCAGGAGGTGCTACTTCACCGCCAATCATACGTGCTGCCTGAAGAATGGTAGTACCCTCTGGTACTTCTATGGTATGTCCGTCGATAGTTACTTTAGGCATAAGTTCAGCTTAAGCAAACTCAGGTGAAAGGTTATTCACCCGATAATAATGATGATCGTGAGGAATATTGTTGGGATTCTTCACATATTCTTCGAATTCAGCCCGGAAGTGACGGATCGCACTGGCAACAGGCCAGGCAGCGGCATCACCCAGTGGGCAGATTGTTTTACCTTCAATTTTTGATTGGATTTCCCAGAGCAGATCCACATCAGCCAGCGTACCGTGCCCATGCAGAATTTTATGCAGGATCTTTTCCATCCAACCGGTTCCTTCACGGCAGGGACTGCACTGCCCACAGCTTTCATGATGATAAAAACGTGTAAAGGTCCAGAGATTCTTCACGATCGATGTATCCTCATCCATCGCAATAAATCCGCCTGACCCCAACATGGTTCCACCGGCAAATCCACCTTCAGCCAGCGACTCGTACGACATCAGACGTGGTTCACCATTGGGCAGTTTAAGGATCATCTCCGCAGGGAGAATCGGCACGGAAGAACCACCGGCCACAACAGCCTTCAGTTTTTTATCATTTCTGATTCCACCGCAATACTCGTCGGAATAAATAAACTCCTCCACAGGAACACCGAGTTCAATCTCGTACACACCCGGCTTTTTCAGATGTCCGCAGGCAGAGATCAGTTTGGTACCTGTACTCTTGCCGATGCCTATCTGCGCGTACGCATCGCCGCCATCACGCACAATGGGCACTACGGCCATGATACTCTCCACGTTATTCACCACGGTAGGACAATCATACAAACCTTTGATAGCGGGGAAGGGCGGTTTAATCCGTGGATTACCGCGCTTACCTTCGAGTGATTCAATCAACGCTGTTTCCTCACCGCAGATATAGGCACCTGCACCGCAATGCACGTGCAGATCAAAATCCCATCCGGAGCCCAGAATATTTTTACCAAGAAGTCCCGCAGCATACGCCTCATCTATCGCAGCCTGTAAAATATGAAAAACATACAGCAGTTCACCACGAATATAGATGTAGGAAGTACGGGCGCCCAGAGCAAAGCTGCCGATGGCCATTCCTTCAATCAGGAGATGTGGCAGGCGCTCCATCATATAGCGATCCTTAAAGGTACCGGGTTCACTCTCGTCAGCGTTGCAAACGAGATAGCGGGGAACACCTTCGGGTTTAGCGAGGAAGCCCCACTTCATTCCGGTAGGGAATCCTGCACCACCGCGACCGCGGAGACCTGATTTTTTCACCTCCTCCACGATATCATCCGGCTTCATCGACAACGCTTTCTTCAGCGTTTCGTAGCCACCATTTGCCCGATAGGTATCAAGATTTCGGATACCCGGCACGTTTATATGTTGTGTGAGAAGTTTTTTTCCCATGGCTGCTACGATGATCAGGGTTTAATTTTATCTTTTGCCCAATGCGAAACCGGGGTTGTTACGGTTGCACGACAATCGTCCAGAATATGGTCGATCTTTTCCAGTGTAAGATTCTCATGATACTTTTCACCGATCTGCATCATCGGAGCGGTACCGCAGGAAGCCAGACACTCTGCTGTTTTCAGCGTGAACATTCCATCGGGAGTCGTTTCACCTTCTTTGATTCCAAGCTTGCGCTCCATGTACTTAACGACATCTTCCGCACCCATCAACCAGCAGGGTCCGGTACGACACACTTCAATCACACATTTGCCCACCGGTTTAAGATTGAACATCGTGTAAAAAGAAGCCACTTCATACACTTCTATCGACTGAATTTTCAGAATAGAGGCCACGTAATCCATCACGGGGGCACTCAGCCAGCCGCCAAATTCCGCCTGCGCGATATGCAAGACCGGAAGTAATGCTGACTTCTGTTTCCCCTCCGGGTAGCGACGGATGATCTTGTTGACCAAGGCCATCGCATCATCGCTGAATTTTATTTCCTGTTCACTCATTGTATTGTTATAGTGCAATCATCAGGCATCCAATTCGCCTGCAATTACGTTCATAGAACTCATAGTTAAGATGGCGTCACTCAGCATGGCACCCTTTATCATTTCCGGGTATGCCTGATAATAGATAAAGCAGGGACGGCGGAAGTGAAGACGATAAGGTGTACGACCTCCGTCGGAGATGAGATAGAAACCCAGTTCACCGTTGCCACCCTCTACACAATGGTACACCTCACCGACCGGCACTTTGGTTTCACCCATGATAATCTTGAAATGCCAGATCAAAGCTTCCATTGTGTTATACACCTCATCTTTTGGAGGAAGGTAAAACTCAGGAACCTCGGCATGGAACGTTGTTTTATCTTCCATACGTTCGAGTTTCTCCACTGCCTGACGAATGATGGAGAGGCTCTCCCACATTTCCTTATCGCGCACCATAAAGCGATCGTAGGTATCACCGTTCGTACCAACGGGAATCACGAAATCGAAGTCTTCATACGACGAATAAGGGCTCATCACCCGCACATCATAATCCACACCAGCAGCACGGAGGTTAGGTCCGGTGAAGCCGTATTGCAACGCCATTTCAGCGGAGATGGGTCCACAGTTTATTGTACGATCCATGAAGATACGGTTACGTACCAGCAGGTTTTCAAATTCTTTCAGCGCATCGGGGAACTCCTTCAGGAAGGCATGAATCTTCGTCCAGGCTTTATCAGAGAAGTTTCTTTCGAGCCCACCGATACGGCCTATATTCGTTGTGAGACGAGCCCCACACAATTCCTCATAAATTTCATAGATGAACTCTCTCCACTGAAAAATGTAGAGGAAGCCGGTCATGGCGCCGCTATCCACTCCGATCACCGAGTTGCAGATGATATGATCAGCGATCCGTGCCAGTTCCATGATGATGACGCGCAGATACTCTACCCTTTTGGGTATTTCGATACCGGCGAGTTTCTCCACGGTCATATGCCAGCCCATGTTATTGATGGGAGAAGAGCAATAATTCAGGCGATCAGTAATGGGGGTGATCTGATTATAGGGACGACGTTCGGCCAGTTTTTCAAAAGCGCGGTGAATATAACCGATCGTAGGTTCGGCGGAAACAATGAGTTCCCCATCCATCTTCATTACATTCTGGAAGATACCGTGCGTCGCCGGGTGCGTAGGTCCCAGGTTAAGGATGGTATATTCCTTCTGTTGAAGGGCGGTATTTGTATCTTTAAATGCCGGTTTATCAGACATGAGATTTTATATTTCGGTTATGCCTGAGCGTTATTAACGGCCAAACATTTTATCATCTTTATCTTTTCGGAAGGGATCTTCCAGCGGATATTCTTTGCGGAGGGGCCAGCCTTCCAGTGAATCCATATTGAGTACACGGCGAAGATCGGGGTGACCGGTAAAGCGGAAGCCGAAGAAGTCGTATGCTTCGCGCTCCATCCAGTTCGCCGACGGCCAGAGAGTTGTGAAGGTGTTGAACACCGGTTCATGATCTGCCGTGAACGTCTTAATCCGGACGCGCTTGTTCTGCGGCATATTATGAAGTTGCAGCATGAGCCCGAACTTTTTCTCCTGATCGGGATAATGCAGTCCACAAAGTGTAGTCAGGAAATGGAAGCTCATCGAAGGATCTTCCTTCAGGAACTTTGCGATTTCATTCACTTTATCCTGCGCAACGGTAATGGTTAAGAATCCATAGGGTTCCTCTACCGAGAGAATGGCCTCGCCGAAATGCTCATTGAGTTTTGAAATCAGTTGATCGTTGTTGAGAGAAGTCATAGATTTACTCAATACCGTAAGAAGCGAGGAGGTCTTTATATTCGGGAGAATTTCGTCTGCGCAAGGATTCATTCTGCACCAATTCCTGAATTTTCAGTACTCCATCCAGGATTTGTTCAGGGCGAGGGGGACAACCGGGCACATAGACATCCACCGGGATGATACGGTCGATGCCCTGCAGCACGCTGTAGGTATCGAAAATTCCACCGGTAGACGCGCAGGCACCCACGGCGATTACCCATTTAGGCTCTGCCATTTGCTCATAGACCTGACGCAAAACAGGACCCATCTTTTTCGCGATGGTACCCATGACCATGAGCAGGTCGGCCTGACGGGGAGAGAAGCTCAGGCGCTCAGCCCCGAAGCGTCCCAGATCGTAGGTAGAAGCCATTGTAGCCATGAACTCGATGCCACAGCAGGAGGTAGCGAAGGGAAGCGGCCAGATGGAGTTTTTGCGGGCCATCCCCACCGCTTTATCTAAGGAAGTGGCCAGGAAGCCCGGACCTTCAAATCCTTCCAGTTTCTGAATTTCGTTTGACATGATCTTTACGCGTTAAGGGGAAAGGCAGGCAGGATGGCAACAGGTATTATTCCCATTTCAAGGCACCTTTACGAATGATGTAAATGAGACCAAGGACGAGGAGTCCGAGGAAGATAAACATTTCGAGGAAGGCAGCGGAACTCACTTTGCTCCACTCAGCGAAATTGACAGCCCAGGGATACATGAAGATCACTTCCACATCGAAGAGCACGAAGAGGATAGCGATCAGGAAATACTTGATAGAGAAGGGAGCTCTGGAATTGCCCTGCGACTCGATGCCGCACTCGAAGGTCTCCAGTTTAACTTTAGAGGAACGTTTCGGACCCAACAGGTGAGTCACAAACATGGTAAATAAGACGAAACCGATGGCGACGACGAACATCATCGCAACCGGAACATAATCGATTGGAGTACTGAGTAGGATCATATTAACGAACTGAACACTTAACAAACCTGCAACGAATAAGTTTCAGAGCAGGAAAGAGGCCACAAAATTAGTCTTTATGAATCAAAACGGGAGATAAAAAATATTGAATTTCCAACGCCAAAGAAACGTAGAAAGGAAAGGCATATCCTGGTTTCTCAAAGCGAAAGAGGCGCTGACGATGAAAAGCGCAATCAGGTTTTTCACAACAAATTAATTGACAGCTGATTATGGAGTTAAATGCAAAATCAAGTCTGAAAATTAATTCAAAAGCGGTTGTATTTTATTGATATCAAAGTTTTTACAGGAAGATTGTTACTGAAACAAAAAAATTGTAGTCAAATCGATAATCAAATGCTTAGTGAAATAATTCAACCTTAAAACACTCAGCCCCAAAGCATTCCAGAACAAACGCGAAATCCGGCAATAGCATTCATCGGCGAGACGTGATCATCTTCGTGTATTCCTTCCCGCTGATGCGCTTTGACGGCGCGGTGTTTTTCCCGTGCGCCATCTTACGCAGCTTAATCCCAAAATGGACCTTCACCACCAGATGATATTGGATCGATATCAGCGTCCAGGCAATCCATTCCGCGACTTTTTTCGCCTTCTTTTTCAATATCGCCTGAAAGTATTTGCAATGCCGGGCCCGATTAATGATTAATTCGACGGTGTTTCCCACGCCGGATAGGTAGAAACACCTATCGACTTGAAATCTGTTGTGACTTCCATTTATAAAATATTGATTTAAAATTGCATAACGACATTTTAATACCGGTTAAAACGAATCCGGGACTGATGGTAGCTCATATTTCCCTAAAAAATTAACCCCGCAGGACTAGTAAAACCAGACATGAATGTTGACAAAATAAAAATTATTCAGATTAAGAGACTGCTATAAACCAATGCGTAGATTTGGTGTTATGGTAATTATGTCCAAAAAGAAAAAAGTGGTGATCATCGGTACCGGTCTTGGCGGGCTGGCTACCGGTCTTCGTTTGGCTTCTAAAGGCTACCAGATAGAGTTCGTTGAAAAGTACCATTTGCCCGGAGGCCGCCTAAATCTGATTGAGAAAGATGGC
>JBIIHN010000069.1:0-7265 GCA_044235745.1 Bacteroidia bacterium | reverse complement strand
TTATTTGGCGGAGCAGGTATAAAAGTTTTGCCGGGCGATAATTTCTCCATCTGATGCAGAATTCCGCTTTCCGTCGCAACAATGAAGGTCTTCGCACTGCTTTTTTGAGTGTAATTAAGCAAGGCGGTGGTGGAACCGATAAAGTCAGCCATTTTCAGAACCGGATCTTCACATTCAGGATGAGCGATAAACTCCGCTTCTGGGTGCTGAGCTTTTAACTTTATGATTTTTTCCAGCGAAAAGATCTCATGTACCATACAGGCGCCATCCCACAGCACGAGATCACGGCCTGTTTTTTTCGCCACCCAGGCACCCAGATTTTTATCCGGAGCAAAGATGATGGGAGTATCCTTTGGCACGCTCTCAACAACTTTAATCGCATTCGAGGAGGTACAGATGATGTCGCTCTGCGCTTTAATAGCAGCGGTACAATTGATATAACTGATGACCACATGACCGGGGTGTGCTTCACGAAACTTTCTGAAAGCATCGGGCGGGCATGAATCCGCCAGCGAACAACCGGCCCGGTAATCAGGCATTACCACTTTGCGGGTTGGGTTCAGCAGTTTCGCTGTTTCGGCCATGAAATGAACGCCGGCGAAAACAATCATATCAGCATGTGTTTTTGCCGCCTCTTGCGCCAACCCCAGACTATCACCGATATAATCAGCGATATCCTGGATATCCGCATCCTGATAATAATGGGCAAGGATAACGGCGTTTTTTTCTGCCTTTAGGTTTCGAATAGCTTCAAACAAATCTATTCGGGGGTCAACGGCTTCGTTTACGAATCCATGTAATCGGATATCGTTATCAGTGATGGTGCTTGACATTTTTCTCTACGCCTTTGGCTTAAGAGGCCCGCAAAGTTAACGCCAATAATGGTATATTCATATTTATCATTAAGAAGTTTCGAATTGTCGTAACACAGTTATGATTTGTCTGGTATTTTGCAGATAGCACAAAGATCATTACAGAGGGTCGGACATACCCGATCTATAAGTGCGTGATATTTAGCCCAACCGGCGATAGCTGTCGCTATTTCCTGTAAATTCTTTTTAACCACTTTTCAAATTCCACAGCATGAAAAACAACCAACGATAGTACGAGACAAATACTGAGTTCTTCCAGACTAAGTGGTGCTGTTTTAAAAATATCATTCATAAATGGAAGATAAATCACGCAAAGTTGCAGGATGAATGTAAACACAACAGATCCGAGCAATGGCAGATTGGAGAACAGCCCTTGTTTAAAAAGGAATGTGCGGTCACTCCGGATCCCGAAAATATGTCCTAATTGTGATAAAGAGAGCACAGTAAACACCATTGTCTGCCAGTGTTCCATTTCATTATTCAATGCCCAGGCCTGAGTGCCCAGTGTAACTCCGGCCATCAGTAGGCCTACCCATAGAATGTGGAAACCCACGCCATCTGAAAAAAGACTTTCACTTGCAGACCGCGGAGGCCGCTTCATAATATCTCTTTCTGCCTTCTCTCCCGCCAACGCGAGAGCGGGTAATCCATCGGTAACGAGATTAATCCATAATAAGTGGATGGGCAATAAGGGGATCGGCATTCCCATCAAAGGAGCAAGAAAGATCGTCCATATTTCTGCTCCATTGCAGGTCATGATGTATTTTACAAATTTTCGGATATTATCAAAGATTCTACGACCCTCTTTCACCGCCTTTACGATTGTCGCAAAATTATCATCGAGTAAAACCAGATGAGCGGCTTCCTTGCTGACATCTGTACCATTGATGCCCATTGCCACACCGATGTTGGCAGCCTTCAGCGAAGGAGCGTCATTTACACCATCTCCGGTCATAGAAACAAAATGATTTTTTGCTTGTAAAGCCTGTACAATCCTGAGTTTCTGGTCGGGTGAAACACGCGCGTAAACCGCAACGTTCTCTACCTGGTCTGAAAATGTTCTTTCTTCGAGATGTTGAAGTTCAACACCGGTTAAGGTGAGATCATGTTCTTCCAGAATTCCGATTTCACGGGCGATTGCCTTGGCAGTAGCCGGGTGATCACCTGTAATCATCACCGGTTTGATTCCTGCGGTTTTACATTCAGCGATCGCTGATTTAACTTCTTCACGCGGTGGATCAATCATGGCTACCAGACCGGCAAGTTTCAGGTTCTTCTCTACCTCTTCGTAAATGAAAGGCGAAGGAAGGACAGGAACAAGCTGAAATGCATAAGCCAGTACTCTTTTGCCTTTTGAAGTAAGATCATTGGAGACATGATTGAGCCATTGCTTTTCTTCATTATCCGTGATCGTTGTGAAGATGGATTCAGTGGCTCCTTTGGTGATGATTAAAAATTGTCCGTCAAAATGGTGAACAGTCGTCATACATTTCCGGTCCGAATCAAAAGGCAACTCCGCCATTCGCGGGTGTTTAACATTGATACCTTCGTACTCGTTGAAAGAAATATCTTCCAGCACCTGCTGTACCAGCGCTAACTCAGTAGATTCACCGAATGGTTCATGTACATCATTAAACTTCACATCATGATTCAACGCCATACAAAGAGTCAGAATCCCGGGCATAGATTCTGCATGATGAACGACTTCATGCTTATCTACCACCTTCATCCGGTTTTGTGTCAGTGTTCCGGTTTTGTCGGAGCAGATGAAAGTTACTGATCCCAGTGTTTCAACAGCCGGCAATTTCCTGACGAGCGCATTTTCCTTCGCCAGCCTCGATGCGCCTGTGGAAAGTGCAATCGTGATCAATGCCGGGAGTGCTTCAGGGATAGCAGCCACTGCAAGACTTATAGAAAGTAAAATGATACGAAATGGATCCTCACCTCGTAATAATCCGGTGATCAGCAACACAACACAGATGAACAAGATAATATAAGACAAACGTTTTCCAAAATGGTCCATCCGTATTTGCAGTGGGGTCATAGATTCATTCCCCTGCAGGAGATTCGCGATCTTTCCCAGTTCTGTACTCATACCGGTTGCGATGACCAGTCCTTTACCACGACCATTGGTAACAAGTGTCCCTTTGAATGCAAGGTTCAACTGATCCCCCAGAGGTATGTTTTTATCTGTTAAAGTTTCCTGATTTTTATCGACCGGAACAGACTCTCCGGTAAGGGAGGATTCATCAATTCTTAAACTGTGAGTTTCCATCAATCGTACATCCGCAGGTACAATATTTCCGGACTCTATTAATACCACATCTCCGGGTACCAGCTGGTTTGAAGAAACTGAAAGTGCATGACCATCCCTCACAACCATTGCCTGCGTGACGCTCATTTTTTTAAGTGCATCAATCGCCTTACCTGCACGGTATTCCTGAACAAAACCTACGACGGCATTCAGTAAAACGATTACCAGGATGATAATGGTATCCGTCATATCTCCCATGATTCCTGAAAGCACAGCTGCCGCAATCAGAATGATGATCATAAAATCCCGGAACTGATGCAGAAACTGCAGCCAGACAGGAATCTTTTTCTTCTCCTGCAGTTCGTTTAGTCCATACTCCTCCTGACGGCGACTGACTTCCTCCTGATTTAAACCATTTATTGTGGTGGAAAGGTTTTTTGCAGTTTCAGCAGCGGATAGATTAAAATAACTCATCATAAATAAACTTAGGTGGTTAAAACATAGAGTAATATCCCACCATAATAAGATAGTTTTTTGCCGGCGAAGAAGATGATGGCAGAGCAGATAAGGAAACCGATGAGATGGAGGGACATAGTATAATATTTATCCTGTTTCTTTAAACTAACAATTTTTAATGCGATTGGTTAAATATAAGGGAATTTGTAATTCTGAATGGATAAACAGCAACTATCAAAGGAATATGAAGGGTTGAATTTAGCAGCGCAAACGGAGGTTTTACCTTATCGAAGTCGGAGAAATGTGAATAGTCGATTTCCAACGGATAGCAGTAAATAATCAATAAAAAACAAGTTTTATTTTAATTTTTCCTCCAACTCCACAGGAATTTACTCTGAAATGTCTTTCATAAAATCAACCTGCTGACAGGAGAAGAACACCTAATTTCCTGATCATGACGATAATCGTTTTAATACAATTGATCAGGGGGAAAGATGAATTTTAACTGACGATAGCAGCTTTAATTACATTATAGATATCTCATCGGTATTTACAAACGTTTCAGTTTTTACGAGGTGGAATAATGATTTTTATTTAATAGCATCTAAGGACACATTTGGAGGAATTCCTTGAGGGAATCGAGCGAATTTCCTTACAACCTCCGGATTTACTTTTTTGACACGAAATTTATATGCCTGATATGCCCCCGTAGTTACAGCTATTGTTGTTATTAAATTTATCGGTAATGTAGCTATACCAAAATATCCATGCGATACGGAAATTAACATGAAAACAGGTATGGTCCAGCTATAGTTGGGAGATTTCGCATACCTGATTTTCATATCTATGATATTTTTAAGAGGAATCGACATGCACTTCCCATCATCTTCATTCAAAATAAAAACCTGCTCGCTTTCTACTGCAATGAGTTCGCCACTTAAATTTTTTACATCTGTAAATATTAAAGTGACATAAGCACCATATTCATTGACTTCTATCTCTTTGTGTGAAGGTAAATATTCAGGGGTGGAACAGCTAAAGATAACGAGCGGCAAAATCAGGAAAATGAGCAGTTTAGTTTTCATGATAGGAGAAGGATTTGGTATCGATTCTGGAACCCCAGAACTGGGCTTCCATATCTGACTCATATAATTTATATGCTTTTGCTTCTTCCCGTAAATAATCAGCGGGATATTCTATCATTTTTCTTAGTTTCATCAAGTTCTTATCTTTTAACCAGTGACTTCTCATCCACTCCAGATAATAACCTTGGGAAAGAAGAAATAACTCATATCTGATGTTCTTTTCCGGTAGAATGAATTGAAAATTATATTCACTTCCGGGCATAGATACCAAATATGCATCCGGATCATTGATTTCCGAGAGAGCGAGCTGATCAATCTTTCCTTTATTGGTAATATTAACAGGAGAAATTGTGACAGGATTAACCTTTTCTTTTAATTCTGTAAGTGTTACATAATCGAGCCGCCAAAGACCTTTATTAAGAACCATCTTAAACTTAACAGGCTCTTGAGATGATTCAAGCCGAAGGGAAATCAGTTGTTTGTTAATAGCGACTGGACCGGTTTCATAGAATCCGTTTAAATATTCCCATTGGGAAGTTTTATTGTTCCATTTATAGATATCGATATTTCCAAGTTTGCTTTTAATGCCGGTCTTTAGTTTTTCCCGAGCTCCCGCATCCAATTCTAGTTTAGCGAAAACATCGCTTACTTCATCACCCATATACCCGATAGCACTGTAAATAAAATAGGTAGTCATCAGTGTTTGGCGAAAATTCAACACGAATCCAAAATTTCCGGTTTTATTTAAAATTCCAAAATCCAATATTATTTCTTCCTTGCTGCTGAGATCATTTTCATCTGCCAGAGAAAACCGTTCTACATGATCTTCAACTTTCAGTTGGGCAGTTACTTCACCCTCAGCTGCTATAGCGCGTTTTAACGGATAATTCCCGCCACATTTATAGTACTCGCCTCCGGTTGAGTTATAAACCCGTTCCCCCGGCTTGACCGGACATGCGAGTAGTTTGACGTCATTCACACAATGCGTTTCAAGAGCCTCATTCTTCATTGTAATTGAAAAAGTATCCGGTATAGGGAGTGTATAGTTAAGTGCATCTATATCAGCATATTCAAGAGAGGGTGATATTGCGTTTGAGAACCCTTCTGCATCTGAGAACTGAACGTCGTTATTGGGGTTTATGTAAAATGTCGGGCATGATCCAAAACAGGCTTTGGGAAACGAAAGACAAATCGCGCTTAATATAAGATTCTCAGCAGCTAGTATACTTAATGCGGCTATTCGGGCCGACTCACGTTTTCTTAACTCCACATTTGTTTCAAAGATTGCAACGCTATCGACAGCGAACATAAGTTGCCCTTCGAATTTTTTATTTCTGTTAAAGTCATAACAGGTTCCCCGACCCCAGATAGTATTACTACCCTTTAAATAACGCCATTCGTCACGAAGGATATATACATCTCCGTTTTTAAGATGCGCTTTTAGAAAAGGTTTTTTATGCTGCTGTTCGGTATCATGAAGAAGCGTATTAATATTTGTATAGTCGGATCGTATTAAATGTGATGAGCAAGCATGAATGATCAAAAACAGGATGATCACTCCAATAAAACTCACTGTAATAATTCGTGTTGATGTCTTCATTTTTCATAAGGACGGTTTTCATATGACCATCTATACTACCCGAAAGTAACATGCCATTTTACAGCTTGCAAGCAATCATTTATGATATTAGTCACCCTATGCCAATAGATACATCAGTGCGATCCCGGATTAAACGACATTATTCATTCGGAACCACAAAAAGGAGACTTTGGACGTCAACTCATAAATACATCAGCCCGTTATCTCCTTCACCAATTGCACAAAAAATACCGTTCCGGTTCCTTCTTCGGTTTCGAACCAGACACTGCCGCCCATGCCTTCGGCCATGGCTTTTACCATGGCGAGGCCGAGGCCGGTGCCACTGCTCTTGGTGGTGAAGTTGGGAACAAAAATTTTACTGAGCTGATCTTTAGGTATGCCGATACCGTTATCCTTTATGGCAACCATTATTTCTCCTTCCGGTAGCGTGTGGAGCGTGATCCTTACCAGCCCTTTCCTGTCTGGAGGTATGGCCTGCAGCGCATTTTTTATCAGATTGCTGAAGATGCGGATCAATTGATCTTTGTCGCCTCTTACCATCACCAGTTCAGGGTGAGATTCAAACACGATATCACTGTCGTCATCCTCTTCGTATAAGTCGATCGTGTGTTGGAGGATGGAAATTAGTTCTACGCCGGTATATTCCGGTTTCGGCAACTTGGCAAAGTGGCTGAATTCGGTCGCGATATTGCTGAGCGTGTCAATTTGCTCGATCATGGTATTGGTGATCTTCCGTACCAGCTCTTCCTTGTTGGGGTGGTTGTCGTTGATGGCCCGCTGCAGATGTTGTATGCCGAGCTTCATCGGGGTTAGCGGATTTTTGATTTCATGGGCTACCTGTTTCGCCATCTCCCGCCATGCGCTTTCGCGTTCCGACTTCGCCAGTAGTTCCGCGCTTCGCTGTAATTCATTTACCATGCGGTTGTATTCATTGATCAAAGCACCGATCTCGTCTTTTGTTCTCCATACAATCGGTTCGTTTGTAGTTCCCAGTTTCG
>JBIIHN010000068.1:0-7301 GCA_044235745.1 Bacteroidia bacterium | reverse complement strand
TTCATGGCGTACGATGTTGGACTTGTTCAGTTGGGAAATGAAGTGAATCGTTAAATTAATTTATGTGGTCGTCGTTTAGGTCTAATCCTGTTTAAGAAACACGGCCTTTCTGGTATTCTTATCCGGATATTCAATAGAAATGATTTGCATTCCTGCTACCGTAGAAATGACATAGGTAGATTCATTGGTTAACGACTCGCTGGTTATTTCACCGTTTGTCTTGTAGGTTCTGATGAGACACCGTTCCCGTTTATCATTCGGAAATAAGAGCGTACAGTTTGTACATGGATTGGGGGTCACAAGAATGTTGCCCTCTGAAAAAACCAGATGGCGAATACTTTTTTCTGAGGAATACAGCCCTAAACCACCAATATTTAGTCGGTAATAATTCAATTGGTTAATGAGTGGAACGGCATCAAGATAACTATACGTTTCGTCGGCTCCCGGATTCCCGCATACTCCGGGAAATTCATAAATTTCATCGTAGTTTATTCCATCTCCGGATCGTTCGATGGCTACTCCCGAACATTGGATGCCGCCTTTTACGGTGAATGATATGGTTACGCCTGCGGGATTACTCTGAAGAAAGAATGCGTTAAAAAGGGTGTCGCCATCTGTTTGAGCAAGTCCATTTAGCGTAAATAGCAATAGAAAGGCAATGGTGTTAATTGATCTCATCACCCTATAGAACGTAAATATGGCTGTTGGAATTGTCTGCATGATGACGCTACCCCGCTGTTATCATGATTTGTTGAGGTTCTGATCTTTTAATAGTACTTCAATGCGTTTTAAAGTTTCAGCTATTTCTTCCAGATTATTTTTTTGTCCGGAGGATCCTCTGCTTTGAATGATTTTTTGTCGTTGTTCTAAAACAAGTGACCGAAATACCTCTGAGTCAATAATCCCGATCAGCGACATTTGATTGGCCTGATGCATAGACTGACCGGCCGTTTCAACTTTTACAATAGTTAAATTAAAAGCTTTCAGTATTGGACCCTCTATAAAGGTCATGTCCTGAATATTCTCCAGGGGTATCGTTTTTTCAACCTGAAGGATAATTCCTTTTTTAAAGCGAAGATTGTTTTCAGTCAATTCGCATTCCAATCGTTGGAAGTAATGTCGGCTATACCATTGTCCCAGACCCAGCAGCCAAATCAGCATCAGGGGTATTCCTATTATTGTAATTAATAGTATTCCGGCCACATATAACAAAATATAAGTTTTGATGATCGGATTGAATCGGGCTGTAAAGAGAGTTTTGGATGGTTGCATATAATTTCTGGCTTTCGAAGATGCAAAAAAATCTTATTTTTTAAGTGAAATAATTTAATGACTGCTGTTTACCGGTTGAGGTTAGAGGTTGAGTCAAATCCAGAAAAAAAGGCCGGATTTCTCCGGCCCATTATCTGTGCGAATCTGTTCGAATCGCTTCCGCCTCGTTCCCGATACATTTCCGGGAAGGCAGGTGTTTACATGTTCGCTATAATCTCATCTCCGAACTCAGAACACTTGAGTTTCGTAGCTCCTTTCATTAAACGCTCGAAATCGTAGGTAACACGTTTCTTCTTAATGCTACGCTCGATGCCTTTTACGATCAGCTTAGCCGCACGATCCCAACCCATATATTCAAGCATCATTACTCCTGAAAGAATCACAGATGAGGGGTTTACCATGTCCTTGCCGGCATACTTTGGTGCAGTACCATGGGTTGCTTCGAAGATGGCATGTCCGCTGAGATAGTTGATGTTCGCGCCCGGAGCGATTCCGATTCCGCCCACCTGAGCAGCAAGTGCATCGGATACATAGTCACCGTTGAGGTTCAGTGTAGCAATTACATCATATTCTGCCGGACGCAACAGGATCTGTTGTAGGAAGGCATCAGCAATCACATCTTTCACAATCAGTTTGCCCGCGGCCACCGCTGCTGACTGCGCTTCGTTAGCGGCTGCTTCACCTTTTTCTGCCTTGATCTTATCGTACTGAGCCCATGTGAACACACGGTCACCGTATTCGCGCTCAGCCAATGCATAACCCCAGTCTTTGAATTTACCTTCGGTAAACTTCATGATGTTGCCTTTGTGCACCAGCGTTAGCGATGTGTGTTTGTACTTGAAGCAATGCTCCAGCGCGGCACGTACCAGTCGCTCTGTTCCTTCAATCGATACCGGCTTAATGCCGAGTGATGATGTCTTCGGGAATCGGATTTTCTTTACACCCATTTCGTTCTCGAGAAAACTCAGCAGCTTCTCCACTTCAGGTGTTCCAGCCATATATTCAATACCGGCGTAAATATCTTCGGTATTCTCGCGGAAGATGGTCATGTTTACCAGACCCGGCTCTTTTACCGGACTCGGAACACCTTTGAACCACCGCACCGGACGAATGCAGGCATACAGGTCCAATTGCTGACGCAACGCTACGTTGAGTGAACGGATACCACCGCCAACGGGAGTCGTCAGCGGACCTTTAATCGCCACTTTATATTCGTCGATTACATCGAGTGTTTCCTGTGGAAGCCAGTTGCCGGTCTTGTTAAAAGCCTTTTCTCCGGCAAGTACTTCTCTCCATATAATCTTCTTTTTTCCTTTGAATGCCTTTTCAACTGCAGCATCGAGCACCCGTACGGAAGCAGCCCAGATATCCGGTCCCGTTCCGTCGCCTTCGATAAATGGAATTACCGGATCGTTCGGAACCTTTAGCTTGCCGTTCTTGATGGTGATTTTTGAACCTGTCATGATGGTTTAGTGTGTATGGAATGATTGTTAATGTAAACGAGTGGCGAAAGTACTAAGCCGGTCGGTCTTAAAAAAGGCTTTAAGCCTTTCAGTAGCCTAAAATCATGCAGAAACTATTGCCTTTACTTTCATTTTTTCCACTTTCGGCGCCTGACTTGTTGATAACCTCATCATCAAAAGATCTGAAGGCATAAGTTCAGAGGAGGGTTGCCGGCCATTGCCTACCTTCGCGCTGCAATTCCATTACAATGAGTTCTATCCTCTCCACCAATCAGGTAGGTGTCAGGGTGTTGACCCTCAACCGTCCCGAAAAATTCAATTCCTTCAACCGCGAAATGGCCCTGCTTATGCAACAGGAACTCGATGCCGCCGCGAATGATAAGGCCGTTCGTGCCGTTCTGATTACCGGACAGGGTAAGGCCTTTTGTGCGGGACAGGATCTCGCAGAAGCCATTGATCCCAACGGCCCCGGCATCAGCACCATCGTACGCGAACATTATAATCCCATAGTGGAAAAAATCAGAGCGATGGAGAAGCCCGTCGTGGCGGCCATCAATGGTGTTGCTGCGGGCGCCGGCGCAAACCTCGCCTTCGCTTGTGATATCGCCATCAGCGCGGAGAGCGTCAGCTTTATCCAGGCCTTCAGTAAAATCGGACTTGTGCCCGATACCGGTGGAACATTCTTCCTGCCCCGCATGATCGGCTTTCAGCGGGCGATGGCCCTGATGATGCTTGGAGACAAGGTTAGCGCGAACGATGCACAGGCGATGGGCATGCTGTACAAAGTGGTGTCCGACGCGAGCCTGCAGGAAGAAGCCATGAAAATTGCGACTTTGCTCGCTGAGATGCCTACTCGCGGTCTCGCCTATACGAAAGTGCTGCTCAATGAAAGTATGAGTAATAATCTTCATCAACAGCTGCATGCCGAGGAGAAATATCAGGCTGCAGCCGGTGAAACCTACGACTACAAAGAAGGTGTGAATGCCTTCCTCGAAAAAAGAAAACCCGTTTTCAAAGGAGAATAGGATGTTAAACCAGGACAGTAAAATCGGCGTCATCGGTGCCGGCGCCATGGGAGCAGGCATCGCGCAGGTTGCCGCCTCAGCAGGACATACAGTTTACCTTTTCGACAGTCGTCATGACGCGGCGGCACAGGCCCTCGAAGCCATGGGTAAATCGCTGCAAAAGCTCGAAGAGAAAGGTAAGATCGGGCAGGGGATGGGGAACATCCTCATTTCGCGGATTCAGGCGGTTCCCAGCCTCGATGCTATGGACGATGCAGATCTCGTAATTGAAGCCATCGTTGAACAGTTGCCCGCAAAGCAGGAAGTTTTTTCCAAACTGGAAACCGTTGTCAGCCCAAACTGTATCATCGCCACCAATACCTCTTCGCTGAGTGTTACCGCCATTGCTTCCGCCTGCAAGAAAGCTGAACGCGTCATCGGATTGCATTTTTTCAATCCGGCCACGCTGATGCCACTCGTAGAAGTGATTCCTGCTGTCCAGACCGAAGAGCAACTTCCTGCTGCCTGTGTAGCGCTCATGAAAGCCTGGAAGAAAGTCCCGGTAATTGCCAAAGATACACCCGGCTTTATCGTGAATCGCCTCGCGAGATCGTTTTATGGTGAGTCGATTAAGATTTATGAAGAAGGCATGGCTGATATGCCCACCATCGATTGGGCTTTAAAAACTTACGGGGGCTTTCGTATGGGACCTTTTGAACTGATGGATCTCATCGGCAATGATGTCAATTATACGGTTACCGAAACGGTGTGGACGCAGATGTATTTTGATTCGCGGTACCGACCTTCGCTCACCCAAAAGAAGATGGTTGAGTCGAAACGCTTCGGACGGAAATCGGGTCGTGGATATTACAACTATGCGGAAGGAGCGGTAAATACCGCACCTGTTGAAGATCATGAACTTGGAAAGAAGATATTTGATCGGGTGATTGCTATGCTGATTAATGAAGCGGTTGACGCGTTGTATCTTCGGATTGCTACCCGTGAGGAACTCGATCTGGCAATGACCAAAGGAGTGAATTATCCTAAAGGCCTTCTTGCGTGGTGTGATGAAATCGGGCCGAAGGAAGTCCTTCGCAGAATGGATGAGCTATTCGATCGATTTAGAGACGATCGCTATAGAGCCAGTGTAGGATTGAGAGAACTGTAGGTAAAGGATTTTTAAATAGTCAGGGAATAATGAAAATCGGAATTATTGGCTGTGGAAATTTAGGGGTAGCGCTTGCTAAAGGTATAAGGTCGCAAAATCCTCATGTAGAGATGATGCTGTCGAAGCGTCACATTGAATCTATACTCCCATTTCAGGATGATTGGACCAAAGTGACTTCCGATAATCATAAGGTGATTCTGGAATGTGATATGCTTATTTTGGCTTTAAAGCCCTTTACCATACTTGACTTTATTCAGGAATATGCTGACGATTTTGATGTTACCCGGCATACCATCGTTTCAGTGGCGACTGGCATCCGCCTCTCTGAAATTGAAAGTAAACTGAAAGGTGCGAATTGGAGCCTCTTTCGAGCTATGCCTAATACAGGTGCCGCGGTAAATGAGTCCATGACCGCCTTGTCGTTTCATGCAGATCCCTTGAATAAAGCAGGTGAGGTGAACAATCTCTTCTCATGTATCGGTGAAACCATCGTGATCGACGAGCAATTGATGGAATCAGCTACAATTCTGGGCGCATGTGGTATAGCCTATGTATTGCGCTTTATGCGTGCGATGATTCAAGGTGGTATCCAGGTGGGTTTTGATGCGAAGACCGCAAGTCTTATAGTTAGCCAGACAGTTAAAGGTGCTGCAACTTTACTCATCGAAAACGGTAGTCATCCCGAAGAGGAAATCGATAAAGTAACAACGCCTAAAGGCTGCACGATTGTTGGTTTAAATGAAATGGAGCATAGCGGCTTTAGCTCTGCACTCATAAAAGGCATCGTTACTTCCTTCGAAAGAATCGAACGACGCTCCTGATTCTTTCTCTTCTACAGCTATTAAATCTGTGTAAACCCGTTTTATCCGAAAAGTCCGTGTTCATCCTCTACGGGAACACAGATTAACGGATTATGCTGTTCTGCACATATATATTCCCTCCAATAAATTTAATTCCTTCCTGATTTACCATCCCGCGATTGCTTCGCAAAAGCGGGATACCAACTTACCAACTTACCAACTTACCAACTTACCAACTTACCAACTTACCAACTTACCAACTTACCAACTTACCAACTTACCAACTTACCAACTTACCAACTTACCAACTTACCAACGTACCAACTTGATTTTTTCGTAACTTTAATGCATGCATATCGGTTCAGTAAATACTCCATTGGGATGGATAAATATTGAAACATCCGACTGGTCCGTTTTTTCAGTTTATTTCACTCCTCATCCTCATGAGAGGCAAGATGATCACCCTCTTGTTTTGGAAACTAAAGTTCAGCTTAAATCTTATTTTGAGGGACGATTAATGGAATTTAAACTACCCCTGGATCCTCCCGGGACAGTCTTTCAACGGCAGGTTTGGAAGGAATTGCAGATGATTCCTTTTGGGCAAACCATCACATATTCAAAACTTGCACAACGACTGGGCGATGAGAACAAGGTAAGAGCGGTGGCAGCTGCGAATGCGGCAAATCCATTAGCTGTTGTTATTCCTTGCCATCGCGTGATTGGAAGTAACGGACAATTAACAGGTTATGCATGGGGCTTGGATAGAAAAGAAAAGTTGATTCACCTGGAATCAAACAGGGAGCAGCTAAGTCTGTTTTAATACATTAGATTTCAGTTGCATTGTCTAATTTTGAACCGATATTTTATTTTATGACATCTGAAAAGGAGTTAGCAGAAAGAGTAGTGCAGCGAATGATTGAACAGGATTGGTTTAGTCAATGGCTGGGTATAGAGCGTGTATTGGTCGAACCCGGTAAATGTATCCTGAAGATGACCATTCGGAAAGAGATGCTAAATGGATTTGCCATAGCGCATGGTGGTATAACTTATTCACTCGCCGATAGCGCATTGGCTTTTGCCGCTAATAGTTACGGTAAAAGGAGTGTTTCTGTTGAGACTTCTATCAGCCACACGGAACCTTTGATGGAGGGAGATGAAATTATGGCCACTGCCATTGAGTTGAACAAATCCAATAAAATAGGAATTTACAGTGTTACTATTGCTAATCAGCATGGACGAACTGTTGCTCTGTTTAAAGGGACAGTTTATCGTACTTCGAAGGATTGGTTTGAACAGAAGGTATAGTTAAAATGGAAGCTTATTTAATATCCGGCGTTCGTACGCCAATTGGGAATTTCGGAGGGTCATTGGCTCCGGTAAGAGCAGACGATCTTGCTGCACATGTTTTAAAATCGCTGCTTGAACGAAATCCGCATTTAGATCCTGCTTTAATTGATGATGTCATCCTGGGTTGTGCAAATCAGGCCGGTGAGGATAATCGTAATGTGGCAAGGATGGCGACACTATTGGCAGGATATCCGGTTTCAGTACCGGGTGAAACTGTAAACCGATTATGTGCTTCGGGATTATCGGC
>JBIIHN010000067.1:0-7308 GCA_044235745.1 Bacteroidia bacterium | reverse complement strand
GCGAAACTTCGCGAGCAACGAGAACTCCCGATATACAAAGCATAGCAGGATACAACTCTCCGCCGACCCGCGGATAACTCTTGCAACGCTTACAACTTTTATAACTCTTATAACTCTTATAACTTTTATAACTCTTATAACTCTTATAACTCTTATAACTCTTATAACTCTTATAACTCTTATAACTTTTATAACTCTTATAACTCTTATAACTCTTATAACTCTTATAACTTTTATAACTTTTATATCTCTAATAACTCTCTATCGAACGGCGGCTAAATCTTACAGCTCTTATAACTCTTACAACTTTTATAACACTTATAACTCCCGTCATCCAAAGCAATGCCGGAACAGCAACTCAGTAACTTAGTATCCACAGTACTGCGGAAAGCAAATCAGCACTAAAACAATCTCAACACCGGATATCGGTTATGTGTAGGTTCATGCCAGTTTGAACGTTCGAATATCCAGCTGTACATCGCCCACGCGTTTTGAGCGAATGCGGGATCTTCTTTTTTCTTCTTTTCAAAGGCGGTTTTCATGTCCGGGTTCGCTTCCAGAATCTTCGATGCGGTTTCGTCGAAGAGATAGTCTGAAAACCATTCTTTTTGCTGTAGAATGGCGTCGAAAAATCCCCAGGCAAAGAAGGCGTCTGTTGCCTGTGGCTCGAGCGTTTCGATGATGTAACGGTTAGCAGGTTGATTGCAATAAATAAGGTAATCCCCTTTGAAGCAACGGATAAACTGCGTGTCTTTTTCAGTCTGCACCTGGCTGTGAAGGTAGTGCCCTTCATAAGGTGTTTTGGATGTTTTGTAATCGCGGATGTAATAAACTTCTGCACGGATCAGGCTGTCATTTTGTAATGGCTGCATTTGAATATGATTCAGCTTTAACCGTTCAATCACTTCTTTCCAGGCCTGCGGTACAAGATAAGCAACCGGTTTTTTTACTGTGATGGCGGACCGATACGTGTTTTTGTAAGGGATGTATTGTCCATAGGCGTTTCGGGTTTCAAAACCCAGAATCTCCAGTCCGGTAACTTTGCTGGGCTTTTTTTCAGCCTGATAGCCAAGAAAAAACAGACTGTCCGTTTTACTGCTGTCGTGTTCCCAGGTTATTGGAAATTCCTGTTGTTCGTTGGCGACGATAGTACGGGCTTTTTCGCGGGCTTCCAGTAAGGTGGTTCCGTATAACTGACAGGCAATCCCGATCAGCTGAAGAAACTGATAGGTGCAATCTACACGTAAAGGAAATGGTTTTAGCATATGCGTCTCCGTTACGAAGGGAAAAGCATTGTAGAGCGCACTGTATCCAGAAGCAAATCGTGGTGTTTCCAGAAAACCCTGCATTCCTTTGGAGGGATCCTCGCCCCAAACATTTACATAGGGACTCATGGGGAATCCGGCATTGTTCATCGCTATGTTTAAATAAGGCAGGATGGTGCGCTGCATCACCTTGGTGATAGCAGGGTGCAACTTGTCTTTTTGGGAATCAATGAGCGTCATGACATACTGGTAATCGGCACCATCCGTTACATGCGTGTCTACAAAAACATCCGGATCCCATTCAGTATAAATCTTGTTAAATGTCTTTGCGTTTTCTGAGTCACATTTGATAAAATCACGATTGAGATCGAGGTTTCTGTAGTTGCCGCGAAAACCAACTTCACGCGGACCGTTTTGTCCTGACCGGAAAAAAGTACTGGTGTTCAACATCCCATCAATGTTATATACGGGGATGATGGCCAGTACCACTTTTTCGGGCAGAGGAAGGCTGTCTGAAAAATAATCATGTACCAGTTTAATGCAGGCATTGATTCCATCCGGTTCTCCGGGGTGGATGCCGTTGTTGATGAACAGTACGGTGTATCCTTTTTTTCGCAGTTCCTCACGGTCGAAGATCGTATCCGGAGAAAGCACAAACAAATGCAGCGGGCGCCCGTTGTCCGATTGCCCAATGGTGTACAGCTTCGAACGCTTTTCTTTAGCTGCGGTTTCTTCATAAAACCGGATGGCCTCATCGTAAGTGACTGAAACTCCCGTTTTATACTTCGCCCAGGCTATCTGGGCGACTGTTTCCCGGGTCATAACTCCTGTGATGAACAGGAGAAGGTAAAAGATTCTGATTTTCATATGGCTGTGCAAAGATGTAAGAAATTACGGTTTTTTCCGTATCAACCGGAATCCGGCGCCTTATCATTGTAGTGTATTCAAACCGATTCTTTAACTAAATATTGATGCCTATGGTCTGATTGAAAGAAGAAACTACAAGATCCCAAAAGCAAGAGCAGGGTCCCGTTCGGGGTTCTGCTCTTTGTGTTTGGTGCCTGATTTTGTTGCAGGTCGCATGCCGGATTTGCCTCCATTAACACCTGTTTGTATCTCGAATAGCTCAGATTTAATGAATTAGAAATTGTTCCGCCAATCCATAGGCTGATCCGACTACTTTTGTAGTAGACCATGACCAGATTTTCCCATCTCCACGTACATACTCAGTTCTCCCTGCTCGATGGAGCGGCGGATATCTCCTCTCTTTACAAAAAGGCGGTAAAGGATAATATGCCGGCCCTCGCCATTACCGATCATGGAAATATGTTCGGTGTGTTCAAATTTGTGGCGGAGGCTTCGAAATACAATACCAAGGAAAACCCTAATACCATCAAGCCCATTGTGGGTTGCGAGTTTTATATGGTGGAGAACCGCCATAAAACTCAATTCACAAGAGAAGAACGGGATGTCCGCTATCATCAGTTGCTTCTGGCCAAGAATGCAGAAGGCTACCGCAATCTGATTAAACTGTGTTCCGCCGGGTATGTGGAAGGGATGTACGGTAAATATCCAAGGATCGATAAGGAACTTCTTCTGCAGTATCATCGTGGACTTATCGCCACAACCTGTTGTCTCGGTGCGATCGTGCCGAAGACGATCATGAAGTATGGTGAAAAAAAGGCGGAAGAGGAGTTTAAATGGTGGCTCGATCTTTTTGGTGAGGATTATTATATCGAACTCCAGCGTCACGATATTCCCGAGCAGAAAACTGTCAATGAGGTGCTGCTGGGTTTTGCAAAGAAGTACAATGTAAAGATGATTGCATCCAACGATTCACATTACGTGGATCGTGATGATTACAATGCACATGATATTTTGCTCTGCATCAATACCGGTGAGAAGCAGAGTACGCCAACGATGAAGGAGTTTTCGGAAGATGAGTCTTCGACGAGGGGGAAGCGTTTCGCGTTTTACAATGATCAGTTTTATTTCAAAACAACGGAGGAAATGAAAGATCTTTTTTCCGATGTTCCGGAAGCCATCGATAATACCAACGAGATCGTCGATAAGATCGAGACGCTGCGGCTGAAGCAGGATATCCTGCTCCCGAATTTCCAGGTGCCGGCGGAATTTAATTCACAGGACGAATATCTGCACCATCTCACCTATACCGGTGCATTGAAACGTTACGGACAGTTGTCTCCTGAAATCGAAGAGCGCCTCAATTTTGAATTGTTCACGATTAAAACGATGGGGTTTGCCGGCTACTTTCTGATTGTCGCAGATTTCATTAAAGCCGGTCGTGACCTCGGCGTATTCATCGGTCCGGGACGTGGTTCTGCTGCAGGATCCGCTGTGGCCTATTGTATCGGCATCACCAATATTGATCCGATCAAATACAATTTGCTTTTCGAACGTTTTCTCAACCCCGACCGGAAGAGCATGCCTGATATCGATACGGACTTTGACGATGAAGGTCGTCAGAAAGTCATCGATTACGTAGTTGACAAATACGGAAAGAACCAGGTTGCACAGATCATCACCTATGGCACCATGGCTGCCAAGATGAGCATCAAGGATGTGGCACGTGTGATGGATCTTCCTTTACCCGAGTCCAATGCGCTGGCCAAACTGGTTCCGGAGAAGCCGGGTATCGAGCTCAACCGGGTGTTAAATGCACCGATCGACGGAGAGAAGAGTCTGAAGGAAAAAGAAAATCTCTCCAGCGATGAACTGGAGCTTGTACGTCAATTGCGTCAAATAAAGAACGGAAAAGATCTTCGGGCACAAGTACTGAATGAGGCTCTGGTGTTGGAAGGATCAGTCCGGAATACCGGTATTCATGCCGCAGGAATTATCATCGCTCCGAAGGATCTTACAGAGATCATTCCGGTTTGCACGGCAAAGGACTCCGAACTGCTCGTTACGCAATTCGACGGAAAAGTGATTGAAGATGCCGGTGTAATCAAGATGGACTTTCTGGGATTAAAAACCCTGACCATTATCAAGGACGCTCTTCAGCTGATCAAGCAAAACCATGGTGTTGAAATTGACATCGACACCATTCCGCTGGATGATAAAAAGACCTTTGAAATTTACCAACGCGGAGAAACCAACGGAACATTCCAGTTCGAGTCGCTCGGGATGCAGAAGTATCTCAGGGATCTCAAGCCCGATAAGCTTGAAGATCTGATCGCGATGAACGCGTTGTTCCGCCCGGGTCCGCTGGCCTATATTCCCAACTTCATCAATCGTAAGCATGGTCGTGAAGCGATCGTGTACGATTTACCGGCGATGCAGGAGTATCTCGAAGAGACGTACGGGATTACCGTTTATCAGGAACAGGTGATGCTGCTTTCGCAGAAGCTGGCCGGCTTTACAAAAGGTCAGGCGGATACCCTCCGGAAAGCGATGGGTAAAAAGCAGAAGGAGGTGTTGGATAAAATGAAAGGGGAGTTTATGCAGGGTTGCGAAAAGAATGGCCATGATCTGAAAATCTGTGATAAAGTATGGACAGATTGGGAAGCCTTTGCCTCTTATGCATTTAATAAATCCCACTCTACCTGTTATGCCTTTGTGGCGTATCAAACCGGCTATCTCAAAGCGCATTATCCGGCTGAATACATGGCGTCGGTACTGACGCACAACCTTTCGCAATTGGAGAAAGTGACCTTCTTCATGGAAGAGTGCAGAAGGATGGGCGTCCCTGTATTGGGTCCCGATATCAACGAATCACAATACAATTTCAGTGTCAACAAAAATGGTCAGATCCGTTTTGGTCTTGGCGCTGTGAAAGGGGTAGGAGAGCAGGCTGTAATTGCCGTGATGGAAGAGCGTGAGAAGGAAGGATCGTTCACCTCGGTTTTTGACCTGACAAGAAGAGTTTCCGGCAAAGCCTTAAATAAACGTTGTCTGGAGAGTCTCGCGCAGGCCGGTGCATTTGACTGCTTTGAAGATGCACACCGTGCGCAATATTTCTTTATCGATCCACGTGATGGTATGAGCGGGCTGGAAAAAGCTTCGCGTTTTGGAAATGCCTCTGCTACGCAGGCCATCAGCATGCAGGCCAGTTTGTTTGGAGACACCATGGTGGAAGAGATCACGCAGCCCACCCTCGCAAAATGTGAACCCTGGAGCAAACTGGAAGCATTAACGAAGGAGAAAGAGGTGATCGGCTTTTATATCTCCGGACATCCGCTCGATGATTATCGCTTTGAACTGAAGAATTTCTGCAATACCCGTATCGAACAGATTTCTAATAAAGATAACCTGAAGCCCTTGCGCGGCCGGGATATCGCGTTCGCCGGAATCATCACCTCCGTGAATCATCGGATGAGCAAAACCGGAAAGCCATTCGGGAGCTTTACAATCGAAGACCTGAGCGGAAGCATGGAAGTAACCCTGTTTGGGGAAGATTACGGTAAACTGAAACAGTTCATGGAGCAGGAGAGTCTTGTGTTTATCAAGGCGAAGGTCCAGAACCGTTTTCGGAGTGAAGATGATTTTGAGTTGAAACCATATTCAATACAATATCTGACCGACATAGGCGATAAACTTAGCAAGGAGCTGGTTGTTCATCTTAAACTATGGGAACTCCAGGGCGGCATGGCGAATGAGTTGAAAGAGTTGTTGAGCCGACATCCGGGTAATTTGCCTGTCAGGATCAAAGTGTATGATGAAGAAAAAAAGTGGCAGTTGCCGTTTCAGGTTAAATCGCTGAAAGTGAAGATCAATACCGGATTAATGGAAGAAATTGCGCGAATAACCGGAGGCGATATCACGCTCGGCTGACAAGCTGTCAGTAATTCAGAACAGGAACAATAATTGTAAATACAAGCATCCACAATAAAAAACAGATAAAATGGCATTAGAATTAACAGATCAGAACTTCGAAGAAATCGTTCTGAAATCAGACAAACCCGTACTCGTAGACTTTTGGGCAGAATGGTGTGGACCCTGCCGTATGGTAGGTCCATTTGTTGAAGAGTTGGCAAAAGAGTACGAAGGCAAAGCAGTAATCGGCAAAGTAAATGTTGACCACAATCCGGGTGTATCGATGCAGTTCGGTATCCGCAACATTCCCGCATTATTATTTTTCAAAGACGGAAAAGTAGTAGATAAGCAGGTTGGGGCCGCTCCAAAATCAGTGCTGGCCGGAAAACTGAACGCTCAGCTTTAAAATACCTCCGGTATAATAGACCCGGACAGAAATAAATCAAGGCCGGTTATGCGGTGCGAATGCAACAGAACGTCTACATTCGCGTTAAAGCATAACCGGTTTTACTTATTTATACGATGGCATTAAATCCACAGGAATACAATCAGGTCAGTCACCTCGAACTTATTGCGCGGCAGGTAGTGGAAGGCTTTATTACAGGGCTACATAAAAGTCCTTTTCACGGATTTAGTGTGGAGTTTGCCGAACATCGGATTTACAATACCGGAGAGCCTACCCGTCATATCGACTGGAAATTATTTGGACGCACCGATAAGCTATTCACCAAGCGATACGAGGAAGAAACAAATCTGCGCTGTCAGCTGGTGGTAGATAACTCCGCCTCTATGCATTTTCCTGAGTATGATAAGAAAAAACCGGAGGTGCTCAATAAGATCACCTTTGCCGCTCATTGTTCAGCAGCAATTATGCAGTTGCTGAAGATGCAGCGTGATGCGGCCGGATTGAGTATCTTCTCGGATAAGCTCGAGTTGAGCACTGCTGCAAAAAGCAGTACCGTCCATCATAAACTTTTAATGCATAAACTGGAAGAGGCGATTGCCTCTAAAGGAAGCGGAGCAACAGCCCTTGCCGCTGCCCTCCATCAGATTGCGGAGAATATTCATAAACGCTCACTGGTGATTATCTTCAGTGATATGTTTGAAAATGCAGGCGATGCCGGAGAACTCTTTTCTGCTCTTCAACATCTACGCTACAACAAGCACGAGGTCATTTTATTTCATGTGGTAGATAAGCGTCTTGAGCTTGAATTTAATTTTGAAAACCGCCCGTATCAGTTTATTGATATCGAAAGCGGACAGGAGG
>JBIIHN010000066.1:0-7395 GCA_044235745.1 Bacteroidia bacterium | reverse complement strand
GACCTCAGGAATTGCCGCAACTCACGAAAGTACGGCTTGGCAAACTCCTGTAGCAGCGCCTCTTTCCATGAATCTTCGATTTGTACATCCATGGAAGATAATTCACTATCTTGTATCGGTAAGCCGGCCATATGCCCCGAAATTAGGTGATCAAAGCATAAAAAAGTATAAAATCCGGGAAATCGTCAATTTCCTTGAATTGAATACGATAGAAACCAAAACCGCGTTTTATTAATATTAAGTTGTGTATGAATTTATAAACAAATCGAACAAAATCGGCAGAAATTTAGTTTAATTTGCGTCCGAATAATCAACCAATACTATGCGTCACCGACTCAGTCTTCTCCTGTTAGGTCTCATCTTCGTTGCGGCCGTTTCCTGTAAACCCCGCGAACGTTGTCCTGCTTACGGGCAGCATACTGCTCCTGCAAAAGAACACAGATCATCCTGATATATCCTATCATTTGCGTCATTGCATCCGGTCGGTTCATTCTGGCCGGATTTTCTTTTTTATATCGTGCTTAACCTTTCCATTTACTTGCTTTCGGGAGCCCATTTTAATACTTTTGCGTCGGCCATTGACAGTAAGCTTGTTAGGTGAGGTTACTGAATGAACACAGGCTGTTGCCCGGAAATGTCGAGAGACGCCAATGGGTAGAACAGGCGTAGTCGGGTTAAGGCTTCGCATAAGGCAGCTTTCCGCCATCGCGGAATAAGTCATTCTGAACTAAAACTCTACGTGGAGCTACACAGTATGGTGCAGGTTTTTTATTGCCTGTCTGACTGCTTATTGATGCAATGTGCCTTATCCTGACATACCGACCAAATCACCCATGGAATTCGAGGTTGAAAAGCCATTGATTTATGCCCTGCTCGAATCGGGGAGCCGCGACCAACTGGAGGAGAAACTCGAGTCATGGCTGCCCAACGAGTTAGCGGAGCTATGCGCCGACCTCTCCCCTGCGGAGCAATCCATGGTTTTTAATGTCATCGACCGGGAGCAGGCTTATCAGACGTTTGAATTACTGGATCTGAATGCACAGGTACTGCTGATTGATGTGTTGAGAAACCGGCAACTGCAACTGATTCTGAACGATATGTCGGCGGATAACCGTACCGCTTTACTCGAACAGCTCGACTCAGAACAGCTCAACAAACTGCTGAAGCTGCTCACGCAAAAAGAACGAAGAGTCGCTTTGTCCCTCCTCGGATATCCGGAAGACTCTATCGGACGTCTGATGACCCCGGATTATATCGCTGTCAACCAGGATTGGACGGTCAGTGAAGTATTGGGATACATCCGGCGGGTTGGAGAAAAGAGTGAAACGCTGGATGTCATTTACATCGTTGACGATATGGGTTATCTCATCGACGACATCAAGGTAGGTGATATTTTGCTGGCGGAAGACGGAGTACCCGTACGCGAACTGCTCGACGGGAAATACACATCTCTCCTTGTAACTGACGACGAAGAAGTAGCCGTTAAGGCTTTTTCCAATACAACACGTGTAGCCTTACCCGTAACGGATGCCGGCGGTCTGCTGCTCGGCATCATTACAGTAGATGACGTACTTGATCTTGCCAAGAAAGAAGACACCGAAGACATCCAGAAGTTAGGTGCCGTAGAAGCGCTCGAAGAGCCGTACATGGATGTTCCGCTCAAAGATATGATCCGGAAAAGAGCTCCCTGGCTGGTAGTACTTTTTGTGGGAGAGTTACTAACGGCATCGGCTATGGGATTTTTCGAACACGAGATTGCCAAAGCCGTGGTGCTGGCTCTGTTTATCCCGTTGATTGTATCCAGCGGAGGCAACAGCGGATCACAGGCCTCTACGCTGATCATCCGTGCCCTCGCCCTCGGCGAGATAACGGTTGGCGACTGGTGGAAAATCATGCGTAAGGAAATTGTGACCGGGGTGTTGCTGGGACTCATCCTCGGCATTCTTGGTTTCTCGAGAGTCGGCATCTGGAATCTCTTCACAAACCTTTACGGCCCACACTGGTTTTACATCGGCACTACCATCGGATTATCGGTGATGTTTGTCGTATTATGGGGAACAGTCATGGGCTCTATGATGCCCTTGCTCCTGCAAAAACTCGGCGCTGACCCCGCCACATCCTCCGCTCCTTTCATCGCTACGATGGTTGACGTAACCGGGCTTATTATTTATTTTTCGATTGCCGCCTTGTTGCTGAGCGGAAGCCTGCTTTGACACGCACATTGATTCAAAAGCACGTACATTTGTTGCATGAAGGTACTGTTGATCGACACACTGCACCCGTCATTTGCCGAAGAATTAAAAAAGAACGGTATTGAACCGGTACCGGGTGATCATTTAACAAGAGAAGAAGTACTGGCAAAGGTTGATGATTTCCAGGGATTGGCTATCCGAAGCCGTTTTAAAATCGATGCCGGTTTTCTTGAAGCAGTTTCCGGTTCCGTTTGCTGTATTGGTCGCGCCGGTGCCGGCATGGAGAATATTGATCTGGACGCGGCTGCCCGGCTCGGAATTACCTGCGTGAATGCACCGGAAGGGAACCGCGATGCTGTTGCGGAACATGCTATGGGTATGTTACTGATGCTGATGAATCATTTGCGTCGCGCAGATGCGGAAGTCCGTCAGGGTATCTGGAGGCGGGAAGAAAACCGCGGAGATGAGCTCGAAGGAAAAACGGTTGGCATTATCGGATTCGGTAATATGGGCTCATCCTTTGCACGGCGGCTTTCCGGATTCGGCGTACGCATCATCGCTTTTGATCCATACATAAAAATTGATGCTACCCTCTGGCCTGCCGTACAGCAAGTGAATGAAGAAACATTGCTGCGTGAATCTGATGTGATCAGCCTGCACGTTCCGCTGACCGACGAAACCAGAGGCATGGTCAATAAAAACTGGTTCGCGCGTCTGGGCAGACCGATCAGACTCATCAACACAGCAAGAGGAAAGAATATTGTTACCGCTGATCTGGTCGACGCTATCGAAGAAGGAACAGTGATCGGTGCCGCACTCGATGTGCTGGAATACGAGGCGGTCAGCTTTGAGCATATTGACACCAAAAAGTTACCTGCTCCTTTTCAATACCTGATTCAGTCGGATCGTGTGGTTCTTTCTCCGCACATCGCAGGATGGACGCATGAGTCAAATGAAAAAATCGCCACGATCCTTGCACAGCGAATGGCTACTATACTGAAGAATGAATAGATCATGGAAATAAAACGTATCTCCTCCGGTTCGCCATGGGAAACGATTGTTGGCTATTCCCGTGCTATACGCAACGGTCAAATGATTGAGGTGTCAGGAACCACTGCTACCGTGAATGGTGAAGTAGTCCACAAAGGGGATGTTTACGGCCAAACGAAAACCATCCTCACGATAATACAGAAAGCCATTGAGGACGCCGGTGGAACATTGAATGATATAGTGAGAACACGGATGTACGTAACGGATATTTCCAGATGGCAGGAAGCAGCAAAAGCACATGCTGAGGTATTCTGTGAAATCCGTCCTGCAACAACGATGGTAGAAGTAAGCAAACTGATTGACCCGGATCATCTGATCGAAATAGAAGCAACCGCGATCATCACCGTAGTTTAAAGCACGCCGGAGTCATGTCTTTACTTCGGTCTGAACACCAGACGACCGATACGATTAGCTTCGATCTCTGAACGATTCATTTTCTGCTTCCGCATCTTGCCCGTATTGAACATCGAGGCCTGATCATTGTAATAGCGGCTCATCACATTTCCGGATTGTCCGCTGGGTAAAATACTTTTAGAATTTTCAACATCGGCCATATCAATCACGATGCGCATGGCAGGGCCGTACTTCACATGATAAACACCCTCTCCGTTCAGATCGAAGCCCATCTGATTGAGTACTTCAGGGCCACCCGGCACCGGAAGCGGACCAACATTAAACAAAATGTTAAAGGGCTTCTTCATGCCAATTGGATGTTTGTGTTCCAGCATATGCACCCTCCCCCACTCCCACATATCGGTATTATTCCCCAATTGTGCCTTCAGCTCTGCAATAGTCTGATCAAATGCTTTCTCGAAAATCATGGTTCGCGACTCAACAATATCGCGAGAATTGACATTGTTCCACCAAACCGAAGAATCATTCTTTACCAGATGGATGAGCGAGGTTTTCATAACATGTGTTGATAAAAACAGTTTGAAGTTATCCTCTCCCAGTTCATCCTTCATGGCTTCAGCCAGTACATGGTAAATGAGCTTGTAATAGATTGTCGGCGCGATATCACGCAGTTCATGATCACCATCCCACAATAAAAGTTGCTTGGCCGCATTAATGTGTAATTCAGTGCGCTTTTTAACTTCATTACGCATCGCAGATAATATGGCTTCTGCAATCAGAGGTGTTACCGGAGAATTTACATCAAGATTAAAACGATGAAGATCTTCCGGATTCAACTGATTTCGTTCCGCAAACAACTGACGGATACGAAGCGCTCGGTCTTCGGGAACATAATAACCCGGATAAAAGCCCATTCCCGGCATAGAGTCGGGCTGGTTATTGGCACTGTACACAAATCCTGATGGCGGATTTACCGCGTGAGGGTTCATGCTAAAATCAAAATAACCCACCGGATCGTTGGCGTAGTAGCTGCCGTCAACTAACGTTACCGGATCTACGTGAGCAGCTCTTTTCACCAGGCGACCGGATGCCCACCAGGCGATATTCCCCTTCATGTCACCATACATTACATTGAGCCCCGGAGAAATCAGCGCAGATATTCCGCGGCGAAAATCCTCCATATCTTTTGCATGACTGAGATCATACGTTACCTGCAACAGGTTATTGGTAAACTTAAGATGAGTCCACTGAAGGGCCACACCGTTATCAGTTACCTGTTTCCATTCCGGCATTACCTGATGAACCATCGGTCCATGACGGCTTTCGAGCACCGTAAGCGGAACCTCCTCCTCCCCTTTAACGTGGATGGTTTTACGGGTTTTCCTGAACAACCTCCATTGACCATCCGACCAATACATGGATGAATCTCCGGGCTTGATCCTTTCAGCATAAAAATCCGCATCATCATTCTCCAGCATCGTAAGTCCCCAGGCTATTTCACGGGTATGACCTATGGCTGCAAAGGGGAATCCCGCAAGGAAATTTCCGTAAAAACTATGGCCGGGATATTCCAGATGCGCTTCATACCAAACAGCAGGCTGACCGAATCCAATATGTGTATCATTGCCGAGTAATACCTTTCCACTCTTCGAACGCGAAGGTGCCACCACCCAACCATTACTGCCGGTGAGGAAAGGCACCGGAATTTTATTTAAAACAGAAAGTCCGGCATGATCGTCTCCCGCATGTTTCGACACCAGCGCAGCGATGGAAGAATCGCCTGCGTCTTTCATGGCGACCGTGTCCTCATAAACAGGTATTACAGCAGTACCGGCATGTCGTGTAGTCAGATCTTCATAATAGGCCTTGCCCAATTTGAGTTTCACATAACTCATCAGCGGATCGGTACGGAATGCCATCGCAAAGTTGAAGGCCATGAACTCCGAAGCCAACAATATATCCTTACGTGTAAATTCTGCTTTGTCAATACCCAACATAACGAATTCAACGGGCGTTCGGCCCATCCTTATAAAACTGTTCAAACCTTTCAGATAGGCATCTGCTGCCCTTTGAAAGGGTAATGAATCTTCTTTGAAGCAAGCCTTCGCAGAAGCATCAGCGTGTTCCTCGAGTCCAAGCGTTTTAAAAAAGGCGTCGATTTTTACGAAATCAGTACCTAGTATTTCTGCCAAACGACCGGAAGCTACCCGACGGGTCATTTCCATCTGAAACAAACGATCCTGCGCATGAACATAGCCTAAAGCAAAGTAGGCATCCTCTTCATTCTCTGCATAAATATGCGGTATACCATAGTAATCAAAAACAACCTCAACTTTACCATTCAGGCCATCGAGTTCAAGACTACCATTATACTGAGGTTTCTGGGTGGTGAGATAAATCAACACTGCGCCCACAAAAACCAACAGACCAATAATAAGAGCATAAAACAGCTTGCGCAATAACTTCATAGTTTGACAAAGGTAGGGGAAATGAGTATGTGTAAAAAGATGAAGTCCGGCAGGTGGCCGGACTTCATCTTTCTTTTAGTACGTTTTAGTATACATTTACTTTACGGACAACACTACCGGCATCAGTCATTACATTCAGCAGATAATTACCTGCAGCCAACCCATCAAGAGAAATTTGCTCAACATGGCCTGCAGCCTCCTTTGCAAACTCAACGTGCCGAATCACTCTTCCCTGCGCATCCATTAAGTCAGCAGTGACTATGCCACGTAAGGACCCGGCCAGACTCAGGTTGAGCACTCCGGTAGCGGGATTCGGATAAACCTGAACGCTTTCAGAAGACAATGTATTTGTGAGACCCTGTGTAGAGGTGATGGAGAAGTTCGTATTGGAGATATCGAAAAACACATTACCCGCTCCGCGCACCATTACACGTGCAGTGGTGGTCACATTATTCGGAACTGTTATTACGGCACTGCCGGTATTGGGCACACCGGAAGCCAAGGTAACCGGATAGGTAAATCCACCATCCGTACTGAGGAAAATATCCACATTGGCTGCACCAATCGGTGCCACATCAGTTGAAGCCACATCCCAGGTTACATTCTCCTGGTTACCGGCAACCCATGTAACATTTGTATTTGGAGCTGTTACGAGGAAAGGCGCCCCTGTATTGATGACATTCAGTGTCACTTTTGCAGTTTCATATGTTACCCCGCCACCATTCAACCGGCCATCACGTACGGTTAAGCGGAACGTCATATTGCGTGCATAGGTAGGTAAACGCTCCCCTACTGAGGCCTGATTAAGCACCAACTTAGCAATAGTAGGGAAGTATCTGATCGGACTGGTTGTTGGCGTAAAAGAACGGAAAAGCGGAGCATTACCCGAGGGGCTTGCCATACTGCCGAACGGACCAAGATCATGCTGTTCCCAGCAATAGGTAATCGGATCGCCATCCGGATCACTGGCCACTCCTTCCAGAACGAATGGAGTTGAAATGGGAATAGCATGATTATTTCCGACAGAAGTAATTACAGGAGGCGTATTTCCAGTTGGTGTAATCACCGGGCAGTTATTTCCGGAGCTGGTCGTGCTGAAGTTTACAATGTTATCGAAGCTACCGGTATGGAAATACGCGTTGCTGTTCGACTGAACATTCTGTCCGCTGCAAATACCTGCATAGGCCATAATGGTGGTTCCGCTCCCAGGCTCAAATGACGTAGAAGTACTTCCATTCCCTGAGCAGGAGCCGGAGGTTGCATTGAAGGTATGATTTCCACCAAACTGGTGACCGATCTCATGTGCAACGTAATCGATATCAAATGGATCA
>JBIIHN010000065.1:0-7399 GCA_044235745.1 Bacteroidia bacterium | reverse complement strand
CGCATCCCCTCCCGTCATCACGACCTTTAAACGTGCTTCCATTTTTTGGTATTGTTCAGCTACTCCATCAATTTCAGCGATCATGCCGTTCACCACACCCGACTGAATAGACCCTCGGGTATCCCGCCCGATCAACGACGGATTATGAACGGGTTCAAACAGCGGCAACTGCACGGTATCCTCATGTAAGGCTTTGAATCTCATATGCAAACCCGGACTTATTGCCCCACCATGGTAAGTCGCGGCATCATCAACATAATCAAATTTCAAACAGGTACCGGCATCAATTACCAAGACCGGTTCGCCGGGAAACAGGGTGATACCTCCACAAGCATTAGCCAGCCGGTCGCGCCCGAGGGTTTGAGGATTAGTGTATGCATTCAGAACAGGAACCGGCGTTTTTTCATCCAGCAAAACCGGAGCAGCAAAAGTCTTAAGAAAAGGAAGTAGCCCGTCAGGCACTACGGCAACTGTTGAAACCAACACTTTATCAATGGAATACGGAATTATAGACGCCAGATTTTCTTGCCAATCGCCAGCGGAGAACCCACCATGGGCCAGCTTCCGGCCATTTTCAAAAACCCCGTACTTGATCAGGCTGTTTCCAATATCCACCACCAGGTTCATACGACAATAATAAGGTGAATCTGCTAAACGGGCCGGTCTCGGTAAAGAAAAATCAAATCATTCATCGGGCGATCAGCCGATTACACCCCAAGCCTGTTTGAAATATTGTTTTTGACAAAAAGTTGTTACTTTTGCGGGCTCATTAAGGTGATGTAGCTCAGTTGGTAGAGCAAAGGACTGAAAATCCTTGTGTCGGCGGTTCGATTCCGTCCATCACCACCAAATTTTAAACGTAAGAAGATGAAAACACCTCGGTATCGGAAGGTCCTGCTGATCGACGACAACGAGATTGACAATTTCATCAACGAGCGAATGATCACTTCCAGCCATTTTGCACAAGAAGTGATAATGAAAAACTCCGCGGACGCCGCCCTTGATTTTCTGAAAACAGTAACTGACGAAGCCGCATGTCCGGAGATTATTTTTCTCGATTTAAACATGCCCGTAAAGGATGGATTTGGATTTCTGGCAGACTTCGAAGGAATGAATGAGCTGGTGAAAGGCAAGTGTAAAATTGTTGTATTGTCGTCATCGATTTCGCCGGAGGACATCAACAAAGCATCTACCAATCCCCATGTTTTCAAATACGTTAATAAGCCGTTAAGCGAAAAATATCTGGATGCGATCATCCTGTAGGTAAAACACGCTCAAAAAAGAAAGCGCCCCGATGAAATCACCGGGGCGCTTTCTTTTTTTATGATAATCAATCCTTGATCGGATTGCTCATTCGGCGCAATACATTTTCATCAGCCTTCACGTACGACAATACCGGGAAGGAGCCTTTGTTGAGTTGCTCAAACTCTGTCCACATTTCTCCAATGCGTTTGATTTTTCGGCGATAATCTGCCGGCTTGAGCGCTGTTTTTAGCAACTTCATCAGATAACGAGCAGATTCATATTCGGTATCCTGTTCGCGGATCTGACGTTTCAGACTGGAAACAATCTGAAGACAAAGGCTATCATCTCCCAGAATGCAATATTGCAAGGCCTGAAATAATTTTGAATCAATGTCGGTATAGAGGAAATGTTTCAATGATACCTGATTTCTGAGCTCATTGATTTTGCGGGCAGCACCGGAATAATCGCGCTGATAGAATTTCACTGTCGCAAGGAATCGTTTCAAACTGATATAATGGAACGCTTCATTCATATCAATATCACAGTGCTTCTCCAGTTTATCTGAATAATGCTGCAAATGATCGAGATTCCCGTCAACCTGGAACTTCAACACTTTAGAGCGCAGGAACTGTACGATAAAAAAGTTCATAAGATGTTTCTCCGTCATTTCCGGCAGTTCAGTATGAATGCGCTGAAGGTAATGATCCGCACGAACGATATTGGCTGTACGGACATAGTATTCGAAATACAGCAAATCTGTAATGCACTTTATATTCTGGTAAAAGGTATCGAGCGGATACTTTTCAAAAATCTGCGTCATCTTCTGCAACACAGATTCCATTTCCAGTTCGCGTGCTTTCAATCCATCGAGCTTATGCGGAACATTGCAGAGATAATAAATCCGCGCAATATTATACAATACAAACAGACGGTGCGAATCATACAGCTCACAGATATTGCTGAGTTCGCGCTTCAGCATAATCACCTCTTCCAGATCCGACTCTTGTCCGTTCAGCTGATAGATGCCCAGCTTTTTCATAAAGCGGAAAAACAAGCCTTCCGCCTTCGAAACAGCCAGTGAAAAAGCTACATGTTTGTTATATTTTGTTTCATATACTTCATGCTCTTCTGAATAGAGGTGTAGTTGGGCCAATGTCTTATACACCAGAATCAGTTCTGCATTGAGATCATACTCTACGAGTTGTTTTTCCAGTTCGCGTAAGGCCCGAACAGAAAACTCACGGTTATTACCAAAAAGATGCGCAGGAACACGGGAGACCTCATCCATGAGTGTCTGAATCGGGTTCTGTACTTTTTTACTGAGGATGGCGGCAATCTTCGAATTCAGGCGTGACTTTAGTGTATAGTATGCACTGGGGTTCACCTGTAAGATTTCCATCATCTCACTATCTTCTACTTCACGCTGCCGCGTTGTTTCCAATACGAGATACGGCTTGTTCTTTTTCTTACCTGAAACGTCCTGCAACAACTGCTGGTATTCGTCCTCGGTCAGTTTCTTAATCGTCTTGCTTAGAATTTCCATGTTTTGGGTTTGATTAATGGATTGCGATCTTGGTTAGTGGTACTTGTTACGCAGAAAAAAAATAAAGGTTCAGAAATGGATAAAAAAGCAGGCAATCCTGCATATTCAACTGAAAACGTAACTCCGCCTCAACTTTAGCGTACTACGGGATCACACAGGATATGCTTCAGCGGAGTAAATCCGTTCGAAAAGAGGGTAAACCTTACAAATGGAAGGTATGTAACCTTTCCCCCCCTCTCTTACGTAAAGGTGCCTGTAAATTGTAAAAGAACCAAAAATCAGCGTCATGAATCACCAAGCACACAATGAGGAGTTTTACAAAATCATTCGCGAAAACAGAATGATGATGTACTCTAAGCCAAAGCGCTACTTCAACCGCGATGAACAGAAAGGTTCCGCGTTCAGATTCCTCTTCCTGGTAGAGGCGATTGTTTTCCTTCTATTGATGGCAGCCGCCGGAACTTCGATGGCACAGTCAGTGCAGCAGGAGCAAGGTCAATTGCTGACAGCCGCCAATAATATGGCCGCTGTAAACATCCACAACTACAGCACCGTATATAATAGCGGAAAGGTGTTTGTAAGCTGGACCTCCAAAAACGAACAGGAAGACTGTGTGTACGTCATCGAGCGTTCAGGCGACGGACAGGCCTTTCAATCAGTTGGGGTTAAAGAAGGAATCGGGTCAGAGATTGAACTCTACTATTCGTGGATTGACAATGCGCCTCCGGCCGGTTTCGCTTACTACCGCGTGAAGAAAATCACCAAAGAAGGAACTCAGTTGTATAGTTCAGTAGGTTCAGTGATTAACCAATCATCGAACTTCAACAATTATGCACAAGGAGACGAAGAAAACAAATAAAATAAATCTGGCGCGAGTACTATAACGTGAAGAACAGACTATGATGCCGGCATCCCCGCCCGTTTTGAGATATGTACTCAGTTTAATACTGCTTATAAATGTTACAGGGTTACGGGCACAAGTGCCCGTAGCTTCATTTACTGCCAGTAGCGATAGCGGCTGTGCTCCGCTGGTAGTGCATTTTACCAATACATCCGCCGGTGCTACCAGCTTCTCATGGACCTTAGGTAATGGGAATAACTCCTCGTTGCCCAATCCATCTGCTTCATATACTTCAGCCGGTAACTATGTAGTGACGTTGATCGCTACTTCTGCTACCGGACAGAAAGATACTGCCACCAGAACAATTACAATTGTAGGCAATCCGCAGGTTGATTTTTCTGCCAACATACTATCTGCGTGCGAAGATGATCATACTATCTCTTTTACCAATTTCACCACCGGTGCCATCAGTTATATATGGGATTTCGGTGATGGATACTCATCAACCGTTTCCAATGCAACTCATACTTATGCAACTCCGGGCACTTATAATGTAAAACTTGTCGCCACGAACAGCTTCGGTTGTCAGGGCATCTCCATTAAGTCAGGCTATATTACCATCCTGCCCAAACCGGCAGCAGTGATCTCCGTGAGTCAGTCATCAAGCTGCAATACAAATACCAACTTTCAGTTTAGCGGCCCTACCACCAATGTCAGCACCTGGCAGTGGGACTTCGGAGATGGGACAACTTCTGCGCTTCAAAATCCTTCTCATGTATACGGCACAAGCGGAAGTTTTCCGGTCACACTGATCGTTACAGCGCCGAACGGATGCGCAGATACCGCCTCTGCTGCAAATAATATTACCATAGGCAGCAGCCTGGTGCCTTCCTTTACTATGAACGATTCAGCAGGCTGCGGACCACTTAACATTCAATTTGACTGCACGGTACCTGATGCGGTCACCTGGAGCTGGGATTTTGGTGACGGATCCAGCTCTACACTTGATAACCCCTTACATACCTATATCAACCCTGGAAGTTACACCATTACGTTGACGGTAACAACCACCAGCGGTTGCAATGGAAGTGTTACACATCCTGCTCTTGTGACGATAGACACTCCTCCGGTTGCCAACTTTACCGTTGTACAGGATAGTGGTTGTATTCCATTCACTGCTCAGTTTGTGAACCTCAGCACAGGAGCGGCAACCTATAACTGGAAATTCGGAAACCAGGATTCTTCCACTTTGATGAATCCTACCACGACGTACACACAGGGAGGATTCTTCAGCGTAACATTAATCGCCATATCACCCAATGGTTGCCAAAACGCCATCACACGTACCCAGCTGATGAAAGTTTTTGCTCCTAACGCGCGATTTACCGGAACACCTCTGATTGGCTGTCCCGGTATGACTGTTCAATTCACACACACCGGTAATAATGTAAATGTGATCAGCTACCACTGGAATTTCGGTGATGGTAATACGTCAACGCTTCAAAATCCTTTACATACTTATAATACCATCGGAACCTATAATGTATGGCTGGCCGTACGCAACTCCTTTGGATGTGTGGATACATTTTACAGAAGTAATTACGTAAGTGTAGTAAATGGCAACATCCCCTACACCGTACCGGACACCTTAAAAGTTTGTCAGGATATGCCCATCGCCTATACTGACCCAACCATTGGCAGCAATAGCTGGAACTGGAGTTTTGGCAATGGCAGCGGATCAACGTCACAATCGCCAAGCGCCGTATATCCCACGCCGGGAATCTATACGGTTACACTGCAAACATCGATGGCCGGAGGATGCAGTCAGACATTTAATCCCTATGCCATCGTACAGGTTATTCCATACGACCCGGAACCTATCACGTTTAACTATAATAACCCCTGCAAACCTTATACAGTTTCCTTCTCCACCGCCACACAAAATGTCACTTCCTACAATTGGACTTTTGGTGACGGAGCGAGTGCCACCGGCCCGAACCCAACGCACACCTATAACACAGCCGGCACCTATTCGGTCGTCTGTTCAATGACAATTGGCGCCGGTTGTATGGCAGAGATATCTACTACCATCACCGTCGGTAATGCTAATCCCATTCAGGTTTCTGCAGCGGATGTGTGCCTTGGAACTCCTGTTATCTGCTCATTGAGCAACCCGGCAGCTTTTATTTCTTCATTATGGAATTTCGGAAACGGGCAAACGCAATCGGGAGCCACTTCTACCTACACCTACAATGCGGCGGGCACATACACCATCGGACTGATCACCACCGACACATCGGGGTGCATAGATACCTTTCAACTGGCAACTCCGGTAGTCATCAATAATCCCATACCGGATTTTAATGTAAACAATACGGTTTGTATAAACACCCCAACGGTGTTCAACAATCTCTCTCAAAATGCATCATCCTGGTATTGGGATTTTGGCGACGGCAACACTTCCACCGATTCCACCCCAACACATACGTATCTCACTCCCGGACCTAAAACAGTTTCACTTACCGCCACGCAAAACAGTTGCTCCATAACAAAAACAGTAAACAACTATCTCACGGTTGCTGATCCGCAAAGCAACTTTACATTCTCCACAAACGGACAATGCATGCCGGTAACCGTCACCTTCTCCGATCAGTCGGGCACTGCTGCCGGCTGGTTATGGACATTCGGCAACGGCGACAGCTCTACACAGCAAAATCCGGTATATACCTATAACAGCGACCCCACTGACTCGATCAGACTCATCATTACCGATGCGTTTGGCTGCATAGATACCACCTCGATGGAGCCCTTCCCGTATTGGTCGGCGCAAGCGATGATTGACGACAATACAAAATGTGCAGGTGATTCCGCCTTCTTCACGGATATTTCAAATGGCGCACTCAGCTGGCTCTGGGATTTTGGAAACGGCAACACCAGCACACTTCAAAATCCGGCAACCATTTACACACAAAACGGATCCTACACTGTAACACTCATCGCCACTTTCCCCGGAGGATGTATCGACACCATCGTTTACAACGACATGGTGGCCATTGCTTCTCCGGAAGCTGACTTCTATAGCCCTTCTCTCGCAGGATGTTCGCCCACGCAGATCAGTTTTGTAAATACCACCAACGATGCCGTTCAGTTCAACTGGAGTTTCGGCGACGGCGGATTGAGTTCAAGTGTTAATCCGCAACACATCTATTATATCCCCGGAACATATGATGTGACCCTTATCGCCATAAACAGCTTCGGTTGTACAGATACGATGATCAAACCGGACTATATTTCTATTCCCGGAACGTACACCAATTTCAGCATCTCCACTTTAAGCGGATGCAGAGGGCAGGATATTCAATTCACCGACTCGTCTATCAACGTAGCAAACTGGAGCTGGGATTTCGGCGATGGTACGATTGCCACGCAACAACATCCGATGCATGCCTACGCAGATACCGGCACCTATATCGTTACGCTCATTACGCAAGACTCCATCGGCTGTACATCTTCCTTCATCTATCCTGTTCCCATTATTATCCACCCCATACCTGTCGCGGATGCCTATGTCACGGATTCCACCGGGTGTTCGTTCTTTAGCACCGAATTTGTCAATATCTCATCGGGAGCTGTGAACTATCAATGGACGTTTGGTGATGGTGACACCAGCATGCTGGATGCGCCTACACATACATTTCAGCAAGGCGGACAATACTATCCACAGCTCATTGCTATTTCTGCTTTCGGTTGCAGGGATACCATGCAATTCG
>JBIIHN010000064.1:0-7414 GCA_044235745.1 Bacteroidia bacterium | reverse complement strand
GACGTGAAAATGCTGTTGGTCAGAGATAGCCGCATGCTGCAGACGTTGGCCTTTGCCGGTTTGCAATTCAAGTGATTCAAAAGTTGCTGAAGGAAAGGTGATGACAAGTTGATTTGTTGCCGGATTCGGATAGACTGTAACAGAAGATTTTATCTGTTCGTTGATGCCTGTTATCGCCAGAAGTGCTGAGGTGTCTGCACAACCTCCGGCATTAATGCCTACCACGGAATAGATACCCGGCGGCGGATTAGCGTAAGTTGAGCCGGTTACGCCGGTCGGCTGATTATTATTCAGCCAGAAATAGTTTGCAAGTCCGGCAGGTAGCGCCTGCAGTTGATTCCCCAAAAGTTGTATGCTCATTTGCGGATAGGCCTCAACGTTAAGCTGAATTGTAATGGAGGTGTCTGTACCACAGGTACCGGTAACGATGCAGGAATACGAGCCTGTATCAACCGTATCTGCGTTGATTAATAACAGCTGAGCAGCGGTATCTCCGGTCAGGACTTGTCCGTTCAAATACCATTGATAGTGTAGCCCGGTGCCTGTGGCATCGACGTTCAGCGATACATCGCTTCCCTCACAGGCGATTGTATCCGCGCTCTGTGTCAGGATTTCGGGGATCCGGCAGGCACCAAATTGCGCCAAAAATGCGCCGTAACCGCTGCCACCGGCTCCAAAGAGTGCGTTGTCGATACTGCCACTGCTGCGTAAGCCACCACCGATCAGGAATGCATCGGCACCCTTCAGATGAAATGCCCTTGAAACGAGACCTGAAAAACCGATGATGGGTTTGGTGTAGATGACCTGACCGTTGCTGTTATATTTCTGCAAAGTACCGCTGCTGATCAGATCATTCGTTAATACATAGGCATGGCCGAGTGAATCAAATGCTGTGCTGCGTGTCCCGGTATGACTGTTTGCACCCAATACCGACCAGTTCATTTGCCCCGTTGACTGATATCGGGCAACAAATACACTGCCTCCTGAAAGGGACGACAGCAGGCTGGTTCCCGGACCGGGATCCGTATCCAGGTTGCCATTAAAGCGGCCGGCAATCAGTATGTTTCCGGCATGATCGCAGGCAATGGAAGACTCTGAAATGCTAACGCCTCCGGGTCCACCGATTTGCCATGCATTAACGAAGGTACCCGCAGGACTGTAGCGGGCAATGAGTAGATCACCGGCGCCAACAGCAGCGAAACTGGCAGTGCCGGCGGAAGGATTCGCATCAATCAACCCGCGAAAGCCCATCACGACCCAAATATCTCCGTTTGGTGCCGTGGCCAGTGAGTATCCTCGCTGAGGTAAGGGCGAATTATCAATCAGGAAAGCCCATTGTAACTGCCCGGCATTGTTGTATTTCGCCAGAAACATACTTTCCCCTGCAGTGCCATTGAGTAACACCTGTCCGGGTCCGGGATCAAAGTCGATCGTGTCGCTGATAGAGCCGGTTAAGTAGGTGTTTCCCGAACTATCACCGATCATACTATACAGCTGATCGGATGATAAAGCTCCTCCAATGGAAAAGGCGAACAGCGGATTACCTGCCGTATCGTATTTTGCTATAAACATGTCCCGGCCTCCTTGTTGCGAATTCAAAAGGAGTTGTGCGGGACCCGGATCAACATCCAGGCTTCCTATGTACTCACCGGAGATATAAATCATACCGGCTCCGTCACGTGCTACATTTTCTACATAGGCGTCCGATGTGCAGTTCAATACATAACCTCTGATAAGATTCCGGTCGCTGTCATAGCGCGCAAAGAATCCATTGAAAATAGTCACGCCCGGAGAGGTGACATTAAATGTTGCCGAAGATGGATCTATATCAATAGTCCCCGCTGCCCACCCGCCGGCGGTGATTTCTCCTGAAGTGAGGGTGTGAATATCGTGTACTTCGTTTACATAAGATGGACTATTACCGGCACCTCCCATCCCGAACACCCATTGCAGATAACTGAGCTGCGCCTCAGCATTCATGGTGTTAAGCAAAAGTAAAGCGGGGATCAGCAGACGGATGTTTATCATGCTCTTGGTTTTAATTGGAGGACTTGACTACTAATTTTTCGCGGTAAATTTTCTGGTCAATTTTAATCTCCAGAAGATAAATGCCGGGAGGTAATTTACAGTCAATGGCTTTGTTTCCTGCATACACATAACCTACCTGCTGACCGGTTCCGTTCAGGATCGTAATTTCAGCTGTTTGTTCGGACGGCCAACCGCTGACAAAAAATGTGCCGGCGGTAGGGTTGGGGTAGATCACGATTGAAGCAGGAGAGGCATCAGGAATACCGGCGAACGTAAAAACGAGTGTGTCTGAACAGTTCTCACAACCATTTGTATCAGTAGCGCAGAGGCGGTATGTGCCGCTTTGTGTAGCAGTGAATGAGGATGAAGTGGCTCCGGAAATCGGCGAACCGTTGAGGTACCATTGAAGGTTATAGCCGGTAACAAAAGTGGTGAAGACGTTATTGTTGATAATAAAAGTTGGCTTTACAGGAAGCGGGTAATAATTTACGGTGATGGGTAATGACGTAACGGCACAGCCGTTAGTATTTGTTGCTGTTATGCTGTAGTTGCCGCTGTTGGTTGGGATATAGCTGGCGGTATTGGCACCAATTATATCGCTACCGTTTTCCTCCCATTGCAAATAATTTATGCTGTCATTGCAGGTGAGTGTGATCAGTGTTCCTTCACATACTGCCGGTGGGTTAATGTCAGGGGTAATTACCGGGATGTCAGGATTAGCATATACTTCGATGGTGTCATAGCTCGTTTGCACATTGATGGGTGTCTGAAAGATGGTGTAGTTAACTACCAGCTGTCCGGATACTCCGTTTAATGTTCCGGTAGCGGTTCCGCTTGCACCGTTTCCATTGAAACTGACAATGCCAAGGTCGTCGTCTGCTCCGAAGAGTCCGCCGTCTTCATCCCATACGTGAACGGAATAGTTACCTGAACTTAACTGAATGTTGGGAACCGGCCAGGATACCGGGGGGAATGTGTTGTCAATAGATGGTCGTGAATCATATACCTGCTGACCGTTGGGGTCATAGAGCAAAAAATACATGTCGGGATCATCCACAAATCCTCCATAGTTGTTTGGAATGCCGGCTACTTCAATATCCGTGAGAAAATAAGACGGCGTGCTTGCAGGCGTTACATCTTGTCTGACAACATAGGTGCCTGGTGTGGAATAGTTCTGGGCCGGTGGTTGTTCAAGTGTGCTCTGGACACCATTGCCGAAATCCCAAAAATAGGAGGCTTGCCCGGTCAGGTTGTTATTGAATGTAACGGTGAGTGGTGCGCAGCCGGTTCCGTTTACAGTGGTGAATCCGTTATTGCTGGATATTGCCGGCAGAACCTCCAGAGGCTGATTAAAACTGACACTTTGAGTTCCTACAATTTGTATAGTTACCAGTATTTGTACTGTCAGGGAGTAGCTTCCCGGAACAAGCGGCGTTCCACTGATATTAATGCATCCGAAGATGGAAGCGGATGGGTCGTAATTACAATTGCCGGCTGTATTGTTGCAGGTCCATGTCAGGCCTACAGGTAGCCCTCCGATTGAAGTGATCTGATAATTGGAGATAGTCAGCCCTAACGTGTCCGTCAGCATTACAAAAGTGATGTCCTGACTGTAGAGCTGACCACTCGTGGCGGGCGGCAATGAGTCCGGATAAATACCCGGAGAGGTGTTGCTGGAGTCAATGGTGCATTGCGCTGCTACCGGAGATAAGTGTAGGCAGAGCAAACCTGCAAGGCAGTAGATAAGTCTGTTCATGTCGATTTTATAATCGCTTGAATGTAGAAAATTTCTAAATAAAAGACAGCATTGGCCGGATTAATTATTCACGAACTTGCTCACAATTGCTTGCCGTTAAACTGCAGTGCGGCTCTATGATGCAGTAATATAAATAATGTTGTTATTAAAGAGGGGGTAGTATAAGTGGATTCATATGGATACAGGTATCCGGACTGTTCATGGCCGGCAACCGTCTAAAGCCTGATATGGAAGAATGGTCGGGTCGTAATCGCAACAAATCTATCAGGGCAGGCGCCAGCTGGAGATCGTGATGGAACGCTTGTTGAATCCGCTGATGCCGAAAATTTTATCCTGTTTGATATTGGTGCAATAATCAAATCGTGCCGGCTCGGAACCGGATCCCAGCGCCGCATTGACAACAACAGACCCTGTAGTGGTATTTTCATAAATCAGGTTGTAAAACCGATCGTAGTAGACTATCGATTTGTTTTCGTCACTCACCAGCAGTACTTTCGCTTTTGGGGTGATGTTGTCACTCAGCCAGACGTCTTCTTTCTTCATGTTGGCGTAGGACTTGTGGTTGTTGATTTTCTTTACAAAGTTATAATGCGCCTGGTAGATGAAACCGTTCTTATAATTTAAATACAGATTGTAGCTATGTGAAAACCTTGTGAAATAAAAATCCTGCAAGTAATCATTATTGCTGTAGTAGGTGGGAATGGAGGGCAGTTCGAAATTTTTATAGTAATGATTCAGCAGCTTAAACCAGTCTTCCGGTTTACCATAGGGCAAGGTTTCGAGTTTCTTGTATTTGGGATTATAACGATAAATACTTTGCTCATTGTTATCCATGATGAGTAGGTTGTCATATTCATCATACTCCAACGCACGGACACATTTTTCTGTGGGTAATTTGATGCTGTCAATCTCAAGCCCCATATTGTTGTAAATGTAGATCATCGGCCTCGAGCAGGCGTTAAACGCAATATTTTCCTTGCTGTCGGCGGCGATCTTGAAGGTATATCCTGCCGCACCTTCTACCTTTTCAGTAGGAATGGTGAAGAGTTCGGTTTTGATCATTCGTCCTTCCTGGGCATGGACAATAACAGGGCAGAGGAGAAGAAGTAGAAGATGTTTTGCTTTCACGGGTGCAAAGAAAGGGATTTTGAATATAAGCGTGGTGACCTTTTTTCAGCAAAAGAGGCTGTCTTTTTACAGGCAGCCTCTTTTCTTTTTACATCATTTATGGTGCTTATACTTCTATCGGTTTTTTACCGGTAGTTTCTTCTTCTGCAACACCCATAATTTTTCCCGTCATCCGGTTCCAGCGGATCTTTAAACGTTCTGTCAGCAGGTACATCACCGGCACCAGTATCAGCGTCAGGAAGGTGGCGAAGGAGAGTCCGAAGATCATCGTCCAGCTCAAGGGTCCCCAGAACGCAACACTATCGCCCCCGAAGAAAATATGCGGATTGCCGGTGGTGAGCAGCTTTTCGAAATCGATGTTTAACCCGACGGCCAATGGGATCAGTCCGAGCATCGTGGCGCAGGCGGTTAACAGTACCGGAGTCATTCGCGTTTTTCCTGCTTCAATAATGGCGTCCCATGTGTTCATACCTTGCTCCTTTAGCAGGTCGGTGAATTCTACGAGCAGAATACCATTACGGACAACAATACCTGCAAGGGCAACAATACCAACCCCCATCATGATGGTGGAGATGGTCATGCCGGTGATGGCATATCCGAGGAATACACCAATCATACTGAAGATGATTTCTGTGAGAATGATGATCGGTTTGCTGAGTGAGTTGAACTGTGTGACGAGAATAAGGAAGATGAGTCCCAGCGAGACCAACATTGCCGTGCCGAGGAAACTCATGGTTTCTGCCTGTTCTTCCTGTTGTCCCGTCATCACTACTTCGATGCCATCCGGTTTTGGGAAGGCGTCAATAGCTTTCTGTACCGATGTCACTACAGCATTGGGATCATATCCCGTCAGTACATTGGAGTTAACGGTGATCACACGTTTCTGATTGATCCGTTTGATACCTCCGTACGTGGTGGAGTATGCTATGTCGCAGAATGAGGACAACGGAACCTGCCGTACCATCCCGCCCATACTCATATCGCGGTAAGTGAACTTGGTGTTTTTAATCGCGTCAACATTCGTGCGCTGGTCGTACTTGTATCGCAATTGTATCGGGTATTCGTCATTGTCGTCGCGGAATTTGCTGACTTCATTTCCGAATACTGCATTCCGTATTTCCATTCCGATCTGTGCGGTGCTGATGCCTTCGCGGTTGGCCCGCTCGCGGTCGATGTTGAAGACGATCTCCGGCTTGCTGGTTTCAAAATCACTCTTAAGCTGTTCTACGCCGGCGATATCTTCTTTATTGAGATAGGCCTTCAGTTGTTCGGATGTTTTCACCAGATCTTCAAACTTATCTCCCCGTACTTCAATGTTGATAGGTTTGCCCACCGGAGGACCACCTTGTTCCTGGTCGACTGTGATTTCAACGCCCGGCAGACCCTTTACCGCTTCGCGGATCGAGGTGAGGTATTGTTTTGAGGAAACACCATTACGGTCGCTGAACTTTTTGAAGGCTACTGTGATTTTCGCTTTATGTGGCTGTACGGAAGGGTCGAATTCATTCGGATCGTTCGTACCTACGGCAACGTTAGTAATGATGGAGGTCACGATGGGATTGTCTTTGCCCAATGCCTTGTACACTCTTGCTTCCACCAGCTTCGATATGCTGTCGGTTGTGGCCTGGTCTGTTCCGATAGGTGCTTTAATGTAGGCATAGATAAAATTCGGATCGCTGGACGGGAAGAAGACCACATCCGGTCCTCGTGTTATCATCGCAAAGATGGAGAAGAAGAATAACAACACGGTTGCGAATACGAGCGACTTTGGACGTCGGAGTGCCCATTCGAGTTTACGACCATACCATTCCTTGAACTTCGGCCAGCGTACTTCCTGAAATTTCCAGATGACACGCTGCAGATAAAAGTGATTGAGGAAGTTGAATCCGATCACCACTAACATGAGATTTCCCATAGCATGCGATCCGGCCATGTGGAAGATGAAGCTTAAGGCGAGCAATACAATACCCGATACTTTGAGTCCGCGGGTCATGGTGGGATGTTTGATATGCTCTTCATCATGTGGTTTCATGAACTGCACCGCAAATACCGGGTTGATGATATAGGCGACGAAGAGAGATGCAAGCAGCGTAACGATCAGCGTAATCGGGAGATAGTACATGAACTCACCGATGGTACCGGTCCAGAAGGCCAACGGAATGAAAGGGGCGAGCGTAGTTAATGTTCCGCTCAACACAGGGAGGAAAACTTCTCCGGCAGCGATCTTGGCGGCGGTTTTGATATCCCGCTTGCCATTCTCATAAATGCGGTGCGTGTTTTCAATCACCACAATCGCATCATCCACTACAATACCCAGTGCCAGCAGGAAGCTGAAGAGTACAATCATGTTCATGGTAAAGCCGATGGCGGGCATCACGAGGAAGGCGAGAAACATCGACAGCGGTACACTCATCGCCACGAAGAAAGCATTGGTGGTGCCCATGAAAAACATCAGGATGAGCAGTACAAGAATAAACCCGATAATGATGGTGTTGATGAGGT
>JBIIHN010000063.1:0-7497 GCA_044235745.1 Bacteroidia bacterium | reverse complement strand
AAACTATTATAGTCTGGACGATGGTACTGCTGAGGTTGGTTATGATTTGATCAATGCTCCCAATGGTAAGGTGGCGATGAAGTTTGAGATTTTAAAACCGGATACTTTGCGTGCAGTCAGAATTCACTTCGTGCAGCAGGGAGCTGATGTAAGTACCAAATTCTTTACCATTAAAATCTGGTCTTCGCTGAGTCCCGAAACAGTGATCTACCAGGAAGCTTCACAGCGACCTGTTTACATCGATGAGGTGAATGGTTTCGCAACGTATGTACTGGATCAGCTGGTGCCGGTCAGTGGAACAATCTATATAGGTTTTCAGCAGATTCTTGGAGATGGATTGCATCTGGGCTTCGACCGGAATACAGCTTCCAACTCAAGGATGTTTTATAATATTGGCAATGGTTGGATTCCGACGTTGATTGCAGATGGAACTTTCATGATGCGTGGCGTGATGGGTGATTCCGTTTTGTTCACCGGTCTCCCGTTGTCAGGTGTGCCTTCGTCATTTGAGATGTATCCGAATCCTGCAAACAGCCAGGTCTTCTTTAGCAATGGCACTGAATCATGGGCGCGACGTATTGAGGTGTTTAATATCAAGGGTGAATTGATCAAAACAGATGTTTATGCTCCCGTATTAGATATTTCACTCCTGCCTTCAGGGATTTATTTTGTTTGTTTGCGCAACGAGCGTGGTGAAGTAGCTCAACGTAAACTGATAATTTCCAAATAAACGTAGTTTTTGTGGTGGCTGAAAAAGAAGAATTTGATGAATTGTCAGCGGATGGCACGGATGCGGAGGAAAGGGAGCAGGATGAACTTTTCGAACATCACAGGATTGTTTGCGATAAAAAACAATCATTACTTCGAATAGATAAGTTTTTAATCAATCGGCTTCAGAATGTGTCGAGGAACCGGTTGCAGCAGGCAGCGGAGGCAGGTTCAGTTCTTGTAAATGGAAAATCCGTAAAATCCAGTTACAAAGTAAAGCCGGATGATGTTATAACGATTGTGCTCGCACATCCTCCGCGGGAGATAGAGCTTTATCCGGATGACATCCCGCTGGATATTGTTTATGAGGATAACGATCTTTATGTCATCAATAAACCTCCGGGTTTGGTTGTTCATCCTGCCTACGGACATTATCGCGGTACACTGGTGAATGCCTTGGTGCATCGGATGTATCCGGAACTGAATGGTAAGCCCATCTCCTCAGAAAGTGTCAGGCCCGGCCTGGTGCACCGTATCGATAAAAACACATCCGGTTTGATCGTGATGGCTAAACACGAACAGGCCTTATCCCATCTGGCGAAACAGTTCTTTGATCGTACCATTCAACGGCATTACCTGGCTTTGGTGTGGGGAGATTTTACCGATGACCATGGCACAGTTACCGGACACGTTGGCCGAAGTTTGATCGATCGTAAGGTGATGGATGTATTTCCGGATGGAGAACATGGAAAACATGCCGTCACGCATTATCAGGTAGTGGAAAGATTGGGATACGTTACCCTCGTTCAATGTAAACTTGAAACAGGAAGAACCCATCAGATCAGAGTGCATATGCAACACATCCGTCATCCGCTGTTCAACGATGAAGTGTATGGCGGAAACAAAATTTTAAAAGGCACTGTTTTCACTAAATATCGCCAGTTCGTGGAAAACTGCTTCGAGCTCATGCCGAGGCATGCGCTGCATGCGAAGTCTCTTGGCTTTCGTCATCCCGCTGATGGCCGTCAAATGTATTTCGAGTCGGAGTTGCCGTCTGATTTTCAGGCTGTTCTGGATAAGTGGAGAGCCTACACCCGGCTATCCCGACCCGAAGAAGAACTATGAGGAAGTACTTGTTGGTTAATTTTCGTCAAAAGTTAAATCGCTTTCACCAAGAATTATGAGCAGCTAACATTGAGCAGTCTGACTTTAGCCAAATTGTTATTAACTAAACCTTTCTTCAGGGGGACCATTGATAGTAAATTTGTTACTTCACGATGCAATCAAGCCTTTGTTTTATGCGTAAATTATTATTGCTGTTGTTCTTATTGGGCAATCTTTTGGAATTGCACGGACATGCGACATTTTATCAGGCACCGAAGTCGAAACAGCTTTATCCACGTGATCAGTCGGATAGTGCAACAGTGGTAATCTCAGGTATGGTAGATCATATCGGATATAACGGTATTATCTACACCTTCAGCCGAAATGGAGTTATTTTGGATAGCATAAATGAGCCATTGATTTATGCAGGTAATACGGCGCCTTTTACGCGTAATTTCAGGATTAAAGCTGAAAGAGCCGAATATGCAGTACACGTTTTTATTTATGATAATGTAGAGACTAAATGCGTGCTGGATGTGGATAGTATTGTAGCCGGAGATGTGTTTTTAATTAACGGACAATCCAATGGATCCAGCCCAAATCAGGGTCCGGGTCTTGAACCGCAGAATGAATGGATACGCACCTTCGGCTCAGCGACTTTTAATGCAGTAGAAGTAGGGCAGGATACGCTTTGGGGACTCGGGCAAGGTACTACCACTCAGGCGGACTTTGCCGTGGGTGTCTGGGGTATGAGATTAGGTCGGTTGCTGACCGATTCCCTGCAGATACCTGTTTGCATCATCAATGGTTCGAGGTATGGCACTACCATCTCAGCGCATTTGCCCAATGCCGGCAACCGTACAGATCTGAATACGATTTATGGTCGTCTGCTGTTCAGAGCTCAAAAGGCTGGTGTAGCTTCAGCAGCCAAGGCTATGTTCTGGTATCAGGGAGAGAGTAATGCAGATACGTCTTATCAATCCTACTCTGCTATGTTTCAGCAGTTGTATAATCACTGGAAATCAGATTTTGGTGGGTTGAGCAGAATATTTGCTATCCAAACACGTCCCGGTTGCATTCTTGGTGCCGCGTATGCATTTCATCAGCAAATTCGGGAAGTAACACGGCAGTTGCCTGCTCTATATCCCGATGTGACCCTGATGAGTACGGTGGGTATTCCGAACTTCGATGGTTGTCATTTTCTTGCTTCCGGTTATAATCAGCTCGGAACACAACTCTATTATCTCGTGCAGAGAGATGTCTATGGCCAAAATCATCCCGTCTCCATCGATCCTTCAATGCCTCTTTCTGCAACATTCGTTGACCCCTCAAATTCCTTGCTGGCGATTAAAATGTCACACGTTGTGATCTGGCCATCTGACTTCAACGGTCATCAGCTGAAAGATTATTTCTATACCACTGTTCCCGGTGTACAGGTGGTCAATGGATGGACATCTGCCGATACTGTTTATCTGCAATTGTCTGCTGCTGCTTTTGTGAATGATATAACCTACCTTCCCGGTGTTTATTATAATGGTACTACTACCATTTATCAGGGACCCTGGCTGTTGAATTCAAGAGGAGTAGGGGCGATGTCATTCGCTAATTTTCTGGTAACATCCCCGATAGAGATTCTCCCGCCTGCCTCACAAAATTTTTGTCAGGGAGATAGTGTTTTGTTAAGCGTGGACAAATTTGGCGTTGCGCTGCAGTGGTATTTGGATGGACAGCCGTTAGCCGGTAAGACCGGCGATCAGCTTTGGGCAACTGCTCCCGGTAATTATCAGGTGCAAATGACCGACGGATTTGGAAATTCCCGTATTAGTGCTGCCATTAATATCCAACAATATGTTGTTACTCCGGTTCAGATTTTAGAACCGGATACGTCAATCTGTTCAGGTGAAGTATTACAACTGAATGCTGCAAATGGTGTGAGTTTCCAATGGTCAGATAATTCAACCGGAGCATCTTTGTCAGTAAATCAATCAGGTGTTTATGCCGTGACGGCACTGGATGTTAACGGATGCTCTTCTATCGATAGTGTTTCTGTCATCGTCAATCCATTGCCATTGGCTGAAATAGTTTATGCCAATGGTTTGACAGCTTGTCAGGGTGATACTATTTTTCTTTCATTGGCAAATAATGAAACAGGACTTTGGAGTAACGGCCTTACAGCCTCTGGCATTCAGGTGAATTTTACGGGATATTATTCAGCTGTTGTTACGAATGCTTTTGGATGCACAAAACTCTCCGATACCGTTTATGTGAGTATGATTAGTACGCCGGTAAGTATAGTGCCATCCGGACCTTTAAGTGTTTGTTCCAATCAGAAGATATCTTTTCAAACAAGTGGGTCCGGCTTTGCCAGCTATCAATGGAACATGAATGGAATACCTGTCGATGGTGCAACACTCCCGACTTACAGACCAATCATTACCGGCCAGTATTCTGTTACTATTACAGATAGCTTTGGTTGCAAAACAACCTCTGCACAAACGTTGGTGACGTTGCGGAACGCACCTCAGTCTGTGGTTACTGTTTCTAATCAATTTGATAATTGCAACGACTCAATTGTAACGCTTACAGCCAATTCTGGTAATTCATTGAGCTATCAATGGACAAGAAACGGAAATGTTATCCCCGGAGCAACTGCAAGAACTCTGTTGACACAGCAGGCCGGTACATATCGCGTTACCGTGACAAATAGCTGGGGTTGTTCTCGCACATCTTCCAGCAATACATTCCCGATTTCAATGCCTAAGCCAACAATTTCAGTAACCGGCTCGTCTGTTTTTTGTTCCGGAGATAGTGTCATACTGGTAGCGAACTCGCCCTCTGCATTGTCTTTCCAATGGATCCGTAATAATAATTCGATGGCTGGTGCAGTGAATGATACGCTTTTTGCAAAGAAGACAGGTTATTATAAAGTGATGGCAACCAATTTGCAAGGTTGCACTGCCACTTCTGCCGGCAGATATGTCTCTGCTTCAAATTGCGTAGGCTTCAATTTACAGGTAACTGAAAATTCCAGACTTGAACACGATCAATCATCTCAGATGGTTGTTCATGCTTGGCCCAATCCGTTTAGCGCCATGCTCACAACAGATCTTCAGGGCAATTCAGAAGATGTTTATTACCGTGTTCTGGATGTAACCGGTAGAGTCGTATCGGACGGAATGATTCCGGCAGGTCTGAATCAATTTTTCTTCCATGGAGAAAACTGGGCAGCAGGAACGTATCTTTTGCATTTGGCAGATGGCCGGCAACAGCAAACCATCAGACTACATAAAGAAGACTGATCACTTACAGAAATGCGTTCTCAGCGCATTGATTAAATCTTCCTTTGTTTCCGGCCGATAAGGAAGCTGAATCCATTGATAGATCGTATCCAGCATCTCCGATTCGGCAGGTAAGTCGGAAGCGTTCCCCGAATCTAAGGGCAGACCATCGCCGGCAGATTTAGATAGTTTGATTCCTTCCGGAGACAAGAGCAGTGGATGGTGATAAAAACGGATCTGCATAAATCTTTCCTCTTGTAATAGTCTGGCAAGTGCCAGTTGCGCTGCTGTGGCATATACTAAATCTTTACCCCGGATAATATCGGTAATTCCAAAGTGAACATCATCGGCAAGACTTGTTAGTTGATAGGCAGGACTACCCTCTTTTTTTTGAATAACAAAATCAGGCATGTGATGGTGTATGCAGACTTCACATTGACCACATAATCGATCATTCCATTGTACAGGAGGCAGGCGACTTGTAGAGATTTTAAGAGCGAAATCCTCCGGACGAATAGCATTATTTCTGCATTCGCATATTTTACCTTCAGCAATCTCACTGCGGCTGCAGCTGCAGGCAAACAATTCGGAGACATCACTTAGCCGCTTCAGAAAATCGTGGTACAGTCCAATGCGGGTGGTTTGTGACCAGGAAGAATTGAAATCATCGGGACCGGAAGGCCCCTCATCATAGTCGAGTTTGTAATGTTCAAGCTTACGGAAAATGTCATCCAGGTAAACGGGGCGAAAACGTGTTCGGTCAAGATCATCTATACGCAGAAGCAGTTTGCCGTTTATCGCCTTGCTGAGCGCCCAGGTAAGAATGAAAGAAGTAATATTCCCCTGATGGAGGAAGCCACTCGGAGTAGGGGCAATCCTGAATTTTGGCGGAAAAAGCTCAGCTTTGGAATCGTTCATGGTAAGCGCGCTCCAGTGATTCACGATCATCGGGATGGGCAATATTAATCAATGCCCTTGCTCGTTGCCTCAGATTTTTCCCGAATAGGTAGGCGATGCCAAATTCGGTGACGACATAGTGCACATGCGCACGGGTGGTAACTACTCCTGCTCCTGGTTTAAGGAATGGAGTAATACGGGGGATTCCTTTTCCGGTACGTGAGGTTAACGCAATAATGGGTTTGCCGCCTTTCGATAGTGCGGCACCACGCATAAAATCCATCTGACCACCCACACCGGAGTATTGATAAGTACCGATGGAGTCGCTGCAAACTTGTCCGGTAAGATCAATTTCGATGCAACTGTTTATAGCAATCACCGCAGGGTTTTCACGAATTACTTTCGTCTCATTTACATAATCTATATCCAGAAAGGCGAACGCCGGATTGTCGTCAATATAACGGTAAAGCCTTTCTGAACCCAGACAAAACCCGGTTACTGTTTTACCGGGATGACGGCGTTTAAATTTGTTGTTAATAGTGTCATTCTCGATAAGATCAATAATACCATCGCTGAACATCTCTGTATGAACTCCAAGATCTTTATGATTGGTCAATGATCGCAGTACTGCATCAGGAATCGACCCGATACCCATCTGTAAAGTACTGCGATCTTCAATCAGTCCTGCGATATGATTTCCGATCGCTGCTTCCTCCGGTGTAATATCTTTCCCAATATTCGATTCGTGCAAAGGCGCCTCGTGGTAAACCATGGAGGCAAAACGGGAAATATGAATCATCCCATCACCATGTGTTCTGGGCATTCGGGGATTTATCTGAGCGATAACTTTTTTCGCAGTATTCACTGCTGTGCGTGCAATGTCTACCGAAGTTCCCAGAGAACAATAGCCATGATTATCCGGAGGGGAAACCTGAACAATGGCAACATCAATATCCAGCACGCCATTATTAAAAAGTTCGGGAATTTCACTTAGGAATACCGGAACGTAATCACCACGGCCTTCAGCAATAGCTTGTCGAACCGGAGCAGATACAAACAAGGCGTTCAGTCTGAAGCTATCTTTAAGTTCCGGAGCCGCAACAGGGAAATCGCCAATTACACTAATAAACACCAGTTCAACATTTTTTAGCCGCGATCCCATCTCGCTGAGTTTCTGAACCAGGAAAGTAGGCGTAGCGGCACTTCCGTGGATGAACACACGTTGGCCGGATTTAATTTGACTCAGCGCTTCTTCCGCTGTACTGTATTGCGATTTGATTGGTACCATATTAAAACAGGCGGGAATTGTCCCGCCTGCAAAAGTAACCTTATCGTGCTTACTTATTTTATAACGAAACTCTCCTGAATGTTCTCTGATGAATTGCTCAATGAAAGATGATACATCCCGGCCTGTAATCCGGATATGTCAAGTACCAGATGTTCAGTGGCGTTATGCGTATCCAGTGGATAGCTTTTTACGAGCTTGCCGGTTATGTCCGTGATTTTAATC
>JBIIHN010000062.1:0-7524 GCA_044235745.1 Bacteroidia bacterium | reverse complement strand
TCGCGACCAGCCCCTCCCAATATACAAATGATGGTCGTGTGTTAATTCATGGAAGATGATGATTGCAGGTTGATGTATTGGGAGGGGCTGGTCGCGACCAGCCCCTCCCAATACATCAATCAAATCAGCTGATTTCTATTCACCATTCCATACACGACGGTATCAAGAAATTTGCCGTCTTTGAAACAATCGTCTTTGAAATGCGCTTCTTGTATAAACCCATGCCGTTCGAGCAATTTCATCGAAGGAAAATTACCGTAGGTCACATCTGCTTTGATGGTATGCAAACCGATCTTATCGAAACCATACCGGATGACCTCTTCCAGTGCTTCCGACATATATCCTTTGCCGTGATGTTCTTTTTCCAGCATGTAGCCCAGCACGCCACGAAAATCAGACTTCAGAATTTGCCAGATGCCGATGTTACCTATCATATAACCGGGGTTTTCAAGAAGTTCAAGGCCCCAGTGAATACCATCACCGTTTTGCTGCGCTGCCATCACCCGACGAATAAAATCCTCCGCCTCCGAAACATGAGTGGCAGGTGAACGCAGAAGATGCTTGTACAATTCAGGATCACTGCGGTGACGAAAAGATGCTTCAACATCGTGCATGCCGATTTCACGCATCAACAATCGCTGCGTGCGTATAACGGGAAAGGGTTGGAAGTTGGTGTTTAATGGCGACACGATAAATGATCTCATCAACCAAATGTACTGACTTTGCGTTATTTGATCTATCTTTGAAATAATAACAGCACATGCAGAAAATCACACTCGACAGCCATTTTGAAAAATACGAGCGCTTTGAAGAGCTTCCGGAATCCGATCAGCAACTGATGATTGAAGCGCGCAACGCTGCGGATGATGCTTATGCACCCTACTCTCATTTCCATGTGGGTACCGCAGTATTACTTGAAAATGGCATCATCGTTCGCGGTAATAATCAGGAAAATGCAGCCTATCCTTCCGGACTTTGCGCTGAGCGCGTTGCATTATTCGCGACCGGGGCACAACATCCGAACATTAAAATTTCTGCTATTGCTATAACTGCTTATCCTGAAGGTAAAAAGATACCCGCCATTCCGATTTCTCCCTGTGGCGATTGCCGTCAGGTGATGGCGGAGTATGAACTTCGGTACCATCAGAAAATCCGTCTGATTATGGAAGGCGGAAACGGAACCTTCATCGTGAGCGATTCAGCAGCACAACTGTTGCCGTTTTTGTTTAGCGGAGATGTACTGAAATAAGTTTCAGAGGTACAGCGTTTCAAAATTCAGGACTTGGGGTTGAAGCTTTAACAATCAATCATAACTCCCATCATGCTAAGTATGGTAGAGTTAACTCAAACAACATTTATAACTTTCCGCCGTCCGGCGGATAACATTTATAACTCTTATAACTACCATCATACGAAGTATGCTGGATATAACTCTAACAATATTTCTAATTCTTCTAACTTTTATAACTTTTATAACTCTCCGCCGGACGGCGGATAACATTCATAACCACCGGGCTTCGACTCCGCTCAGCCACCAACCTTCGAAGCAAGCAAATAAAAATCACAATCTTTCTACTGTTTTAAGCCTCCCGAAGTACTCCTGAAGACGGTTAAACTTTTCTTTCGATTCGGGGTTATGGAAGGAAAGGTTGGATGACATGCCGATCAAGGAATTCCAAGTAACTAAATTTCAGATATTTAACAAACCGCCAAATTATCGGGATTTGACCTTTTTGAGACTGAAATCGCGAGGAAGATAACCACTCAATCCCTATTTTTGTCGCTATGGAAACAGCTACGAAGACGAAGAAAACCAAACCAAAGTATAGTCGTGACCAGTATCTGAAATGGTACGAAGACATGCAGTTGATGCGTCGCTTTGAGGAACGGGCGGGTCAGTTGTATGGAATGCAAAAGATCAAGGGGTTTTGTCACCTTTATATTGGACAGGAAGCCGTAGTGGCAGGAGCAATGAGCGTATTGAAACCCGAAGATGCAATGATCACTGCGTATCGGGATCATGCGCATGCGCTGGCGAAAGGAATTACTGCACGTGAAGTAATGGCGGAGTTATATGGAAAGATCACCGGTTGTTCAAAAGGCAAAGGTGGATCGATGCATATGTTCAGTAAGCCACACCGTTTCTTTGGCGGACATGGTATAGTTGGTGCGCAGATTCCGCTCGGTGCAGGTATCGCTTTTGCTGAGAAATACAATAACACCGGCAACGTTTGCGTGACGTATTTTGGTGATGGTGCTGTACGCCAGGGTGCCTTGCACGAAGCCTTCAATATGGCGATGCTGTGGGAACTTCCCGTCGTTTTCATCGTGGAGAACAATGCGTATGCTATGGGTACTTCCGTTGAACGGACATCCAATGTGCATGATCTATACAAGATCGGACTTGCCTACGACATGCCCTCTTATCCGGTTGATGGCATGAGCGTGGAAGCGGTACATGAAGCGATGGAAATGGCCGTGAAACATGCTCGTGAGAAAGGCCCGATTTACCTTGAAATGAAAACCTACCGCTATCGCGGACACTCCATGAGTGATCCGGCGAAATACCGTACCAAGGAAGAGGTAGAAAGTTATAAAGCACAGGATCCGATCGAGATTGTAAAACAAACGCTGATCGATAACAAAATGGCAACGGAGGAAGAGATTGAGAAGATCAATGAACGGATACATGAAATTGTAGAAGATTCTGTTCACTTTGCTGAAGAGTCGCCCTATCCGGATCCTTCGGAATTGTTTAAGGATGTTTATACGCAGGAGGATTATCCGTATATCACGGAATAATTCAGAATTCAGAATTCAGAATTAAGTCCCGCTCTGCGAACGGGATCAGGATTAGATTCCGCTGGGATCAGCGGATATGAAAACAGAAGAATAAATTATTTCAACATAGACTATGGCGGAAATTGTAAGAATGCCGAAAATGTCGGATACCATGACGGAAGGTGTCGTGGTGAAGTGGCATAAGAAAGTAGGTGACACTGTAAAAAACGGTGATCTTGTTGCGGAAATCGAAACCGACAAGGCCACGATGGAATTTGAATCCTACCAGGCCGGCACTTTATTGTATATCGGTATTGAAGAAGGTAAAGCGGCACCTGTAGATGCTATTCTTGCCATTCTTGGAAAATCCGGTGAAGATTACAAAGCATTACTTGCAGCTGAAGAAGCGAAGACTGTTGCGACAGCGACAGCAGCTGCACCGGCACCCGCACCGGCAGTAAAAAAAGAAGCCGCGCCGGTTGCTGCAGCCGTTTCCACCCCCGCACCTCCTCCCGCTATTCCAGCACAAAAAGTGCAGGAAATAGTAACGAGTGCTAACGGCGACGGACGTACGAAAGCGTCTCCGCTCGCGAAACGCCTCGCTGCTGAAAAAGGTATCGACCTGAGCATGCTCAAAGGTTCCGGTGAGCACGGACGTATCGTGAAACGCGATATCGAATGGTTCAAACCGGGCAGCTTCGTGGCATCCGGTGCCATGATGCCGGGCGCGGTAACCAAAGAAAGCTTTGATGAAGTTGCTGTTTCACAAATGCGGAAAACGATTGCACGTCGTTTGAGCGAAAGCAAATTCACTGCTCCCCATTTCTATCTCACCATGGATATTGACATGGATGAAGTAGTTAAAGCACGTGAGAGTGTTAATCAGATTGCTGCCGTAAAAATATCTTTCAACGATTTTGTGGTGAAAGCCGCGGCAGCAGCCTTACGCCAGCATCCCGCCGTAAATTCATCCTGGCTGGGAGACCGTATCCGCACCAATCATCATATTAACATTGGGATTGCCGTTGCAGTGGACGAAGGCCTGCTCGTACCTGTTGTACGTTTCGCCGATAGCAAAACACTCAGCCAGATCGCCACTGAAGTAAAGGACTATGCCAAGCGTGCAAAAGAGAAAAAACTACAGCCGCAGGACTGGGAAGGCAACACCTTCACCATCTCCAACCTTGGCATGTATAATATCGAAGAGTTCACCGCTATCATCAATCCCCCGGATGCATGTATCCTGGCTGTAGGCGCGATCAAACAAGTTCCGGTAGTGAAGAACGGCATGGTACAACCGGGCAATGTTATGAAAGTAACACTCAGCTGCGACCATAGGGTTGTTGATGGTGTAGTTGGATCAAAATTCCTCAATACCTTCAAAGCCCTGCTCGAGAATCCGGTGATATTGCTCGGCATGAACAGTATCTGATCAAGACCAAATACTCCGAACGCCGTGACATGAATCTTCATCTCACGGCGTTCGAATTTTCGTTAGATTCTGTGCCTTTCCCTTTTCAATTAGTCGCCATTCCTTACCGTCGTAAACATGAAACAGCCTCTCGGAATAATATCATTTTTAGTGATCGGCTATAACGCTGCTGCACAAACTACAACTCAATATGACGAACTGACCACCAAAGCAGCTACGCTCTATCAGAACAAAAATTATTGACTTTGCAAGGTGTACGCTGCAGCATCAACGTTTGCCGGATGTTATGCGGAACCGAAATTACCTAACCCTACTCCTCGTAGATCTTATCCACCAAAACCTTATTTGCCTCGAGTATCACTTTCCGCTTCAGACTCAGTTTAGGTGTCATCTCTCCTCTGTCAATACTCCATTCGCGGGGTAACAGTTCAATTTTCTTTATCGTCTCATAAGAACCCAGCGTATCATTTACCAGATTGATCTCCTTCATAATTCTGTTCCTTACACGCTGAATGCAGATGAGCTCTTCATGGGTCGCCGGTACAGGAATCTCTTTCCGTTCACACCATTCTTTCACGAATGCAAAATTGGGGACAATGAGCGCAGCTGCAAACTTTCGGTTTTCGCCGATGACCATCACCTGTTCAATGAAACGGGATTCCTTGATTTTATTTTCGATGACTTGCGGTACGATGTATTTTCCACCGGAAGTCTTGAAGATTTCTTTTTTACGATCAGTAATCCGGAGATAGACTCCATCTACCATCTCTCCTATATCACCGGTATGCAGCCAACCCTCGCTGTCGATCATCTCGGCTGTCAGATCGGGACGCTTATAATAGCCCAGCATCACATTGGGACCTTTGCAGAGTATCTCACCATCTTCGGCTATGCGTACCGTTACCCTATCGAGCGGCTTGCCGACAGTGGTGAACCTGAGTCCTCCGGGTTCGAGTGTATTCACGCAGATCACCGGACTCGTCTCGGTTAATCCATACCCTTCCAGAATCGGAATCTGTGCCGCCCAGAAGATGCGTGCCAGTCGTGGTTGCAGTGCTGCTCCACCGGAAATAGCCACCCGCACTTTTCCACCCAGTGCTTCCTGCCACTTGCTGAAGATAAGTTTACGCGCAATCTTCAACTGTAACTCATACCATGGCCCGTTAGCGCCATTGATCTCGTATTTAAGTCCGAGATCGACCGCCCAGAAAAACAATTTCTTCTTGATACCGGTTAGATCAGATCCCTTCGCGATAATTTTATCATATACTTTCTCGAAGAGACGCGGCACGCAGCCGAAAATCTCCGGTTGCACTTCCTTCAGATTATCCGCCACTTTCTCGATACTCTCCGCATAATAAATGCTCACACCAAGGTACATATAGAGGTAACTCAGTACCCGTTCATACACGTGATTAAGCGGCAGAAAACTCAATGCCCGGCAGTTGACATCTACCGGCGCCAGAATCCGTGCGGCGATGATCTGCGACAGGATATTATCATGCGAGAGCATAACACCTTTGGGGAACCCGGTCGTACCGCTGGTATAAAGCAACGTTACCAGATCGTTGGGACCAATGGTACTTTTCACAGCATCAACCTCTGATTTAGCCGGATGAGCTTTCCCTTTCTCCGTAATTTCCGACCAATGAGGTTTACCGGGAATCCTATCGAACGTAAATATCCCCTGAATACCGGAAAGTTCTTTGGCCACCGCTTCAACCTTATCCCACAAATCCTGACCGGAAACAAAGATGTACTTTACTTCTGCATCGGTGAGAATAAATTTAAGATCTGCTGCGCTGATGGTAGGGTAAATCGGTACGTGAATGCCACCGGCCTGCATCATTCCAAGATCCACAAAATTCCACTCAGGACGATTATTGCTCAACGTCGCAATCTTATCCCCTTTCTTCAGACCCATTGCCAGCAACCCATAACTGACCAGATCGACATTCTCGAGGAACGACCGGGTAGAGTATTTAATCCATTCCCCATTTACTTTACCGGCGAGAGCATCCGGTTTATCGGCATATAATTCACGATAGCGGTCTGATAAGTCGAAGAGTCTGGTTACGGACATAACAAGAAATGATTTAGCTTTAGGTCAAATATAGTATCGAATTACGATTTTACGAAATCGTAAAGAAACATGTTGCCTATGTCAGTTAACACCTCATTTACCAAAATGTTTGGCCTACGATTACCCATTATTATGGCGCCCATGTTTCTGGTGAGTAATGAAAAGATGATGGAAGCCGCCCTCGAAGCAGGTATTGCAGGTACATTTCCCTCGCTGAATTATCGGGAAAAAGGAGAACTGAAGCGGGTGTTATCCGGCTTGAACACCTTTAAAAAGGAACATGCCGCGCCAGGTATCATCGGCGTCAACCTGATTGTACAGCAGACTAACCCCCTGTATCGCGAACATCTGGCGATCTGCGTGGAAGAGAAGGTCCCCTTGTTCATTACGAGCCTGGGCAATCCTGCCGAAGTTATCCGTGAAGCGCATAGCTATGGAGGAAAGGTATTCTGCGACGTTACCAATCTCACCCATGCTGAAAAATCCGCATCACTGGGCTGCGATGGATTCATAGCCGTGACACAAGGTGCAGGCGGACATGCAGGCCCCTACCCTTCCAGTGTTTTAATTCCTGCCTTGCGCGAACGTTTTCCGGAGATTCCGGTTGTAGCAGCGGGAGGTATAGCAGACGGCAGAGGAATCCTCAGCGCGATGGCAGCAGGAGCGTCGGGCGTCAGCATCGGCACCCGTTTTATTGCGAGCACAGAAGCGACGGTGAGCGACGAATACAAGCAGAGCATTTTAGAGGCAGGCATGGGAGATATTATGATGACCGATCGATTATCGGGTACTCCCTGTGCGGTGATTGCTACGCCCTATGCGAAGAAGATCGGTGCGAAACAGAATTTCGTTGAGCGATGGCTCAGCAACAACAAACGCACGAAGAAATACTTCAAGATGCTGGTACAATACCGCGGGCTCAAAAAACTGGAAGCAGCAGTGCAGCCGGGGAATTATAATAATCTGTGGTCAGCCGGACAAAGTGTTGCACTCATCCACGACATCAAACCCTGCGGCGAGATCATCCGCGTACTCGAAGAAGAGCTGATCAAAGCTGAAAACGAACTTCGTCAATCCTTCACCGCATGATGCGTCCCGAACAACTGCTGAAGAAAGCACAGTCTTCCTCCCTTTACCGCTGGGTACTGAACCGCGCGCTCTGGAGAATGATCCCGTTTAATGGTCCACACCGGTTCCTGATCACCGCTATCACCGACGACAGTGTAGA
>JBIIHN010000061.1:0-7607 GCA_044235745.1 Bacteroidia bacterium | reverse complement strand
TCGCATTGACTATCGTTATACTTTTTATCCTTTCCCGTCAAATATTGCGTAGTTTCGTCCCTGTATATGACAGGCATCCTGCAGCTTTATAAAAAGTCATTCTCTCATCTGGACAAGAACATCTGGATCCTTTCACTTGTCATGTTTATCAATCGCAGCGGAAGTATGGTGCTGTTGTTTACTTCTCTTTACATGACAAGAGAGTTGGGATATTCAATGGCCGATGCAGGGTGGGTGATGAGTTGTTATGGGGTTGGAAGTGTATTGGGAAGTTACGCCGGCGGATGGCTGTCGGATCGTTATCGTCCCTATGATGTAATGATCTGGTCGTTGATGATCAGTGGAACAGTACTCCTTGCATTATTACTCTTTAAAAGTTTCTATGGTCTGGCTGCTGTAATCTTCCTGTATGCATTCACAGCAGATATATTTCGTCCTGCGAATTCAAAATCGATTGCATTATTCAGTACGCCGGAGAACAGAACACGTTCTGTTTCGCTGGTAAGACTGGCCGTTAATCTGGGGTTTACCGTCGGTCCTGCTATCGGAGGATTTATTGCTTTATATCTCGGCTACTATTGGTTGTTTGTGCTGGATGCCATTACCACTTTCGGAGCTGCGGTCATATTGTGGAAATATCTCCCGCGCAAAGCATCAGTTAAAAAGGCTGCAGATAATACCGTGCTGGCGGATGTTACCACTTCCGCGTACCGAGATATGCATTATCTGGTTTTTATCCTACTGGTTTCTGTTTATGCGACGTGTTTCTTCCAGATTTTTGCCAGCGTACCCCAGTATTTCAATAAAGTTTGTCATTACAGTGAAGATACGATCGGCTTGTTAATGGCATTGAATGGTTTTGTGGTAGTGTTGGTTGAAATGCCGTTTATTCAGCTTATGCAGCACCGAAAGGAGGTTTTTCGGTTTATCGTTGCAGGAACACTCTGCTTACCGGTGTGTTTTGGTATGTTGTTGTTTGGAAAAGGCATGATGGTATGGGCAATATTGTATACCCTGGTGATCACCTTTTCAGAGGTATTAGCCATGCCCTACATGATGAATTATTCACTTTCACGGCCACCGTCTGAGCGGCAGGGGCAATATTCGGCTTTATATTCTATCGCGTATGGAATTGCCAATATAGCGGCGCCAGTGGTGGGACTGGGTATTGCCAATCGATTCGGGTTTGCTACCATGTTTTTGGTGTTGATTGTCCTGAGTACATTCACTGCTGTAGGTTTTGTGGCTTTGGGACGGAAAACAGCGTCCGGAACTTAATTTCGAAGCCTGCGGGTACTGTTGGTTTCAGACAGGTTTATGCAGGTAAGCTTTTTTGGGCTATGTTCAGGTGTTTAAGATTTGGAGCGGATTGTAATATTGGGTTAAAAAGAGGCGATCTGTTAACATTTTCTTAATATATTTAACCCTTCAATCAATCCATCACCCGGTGAAAAAACTTCAATATTTAATCGTTGCCTGTGCGATAATAACAAGCATCTCAAATGCGAATGCACAGGTTGTCATCAATGAGTATTCAGCATCTAATCTGAATCAGTTTGTGGATAACCACAGTGATTATGAAGATTGGATCGAGTTACACAATACAGGGTCAAGCCCTGTCAATCTCGGCGGTTACTATTTGAGTGATGATTCCGCTCAGGTGACGAAATACGTAATCCCTGCAAACACTACGATTAGTGCCGGTGGATTTCTCCGTTTTTGGTGTTCAGGAAGAAACAATTCATTCGGGTTGCATTATCATACAAGTTTTCGTCTGACCCAAACCAAAAACAATGGCGAGGATATCATTTTTGCAGATCCTTCAGGCGTTATCATTGAAGGTGTTGATGTGCGTAAAACGCAAAACGGGCATTCGCGCGGACGAACTACCAACGGCGCCGCCACCTGGAGTATTTTCACAACGCCAACTCCGAATGGCTCCAACAATCTCTCTACGCCTTTTTCACGGTATGCAGATAAACCGGATTTCTTTTATTCCGCAGGATTCTATTCCGGTTCGCTGGGTTTCTTCCTGACAACAACTGAACCCAATGCGACAGTACGTTATACCAACAATGGTACAGCACCTACCACGACTTCTACCGCTTATTCTGCCCCGTTTAATATTACGCAGACAACAGTGGTAAAAGCCATCACGTATAGTTCCGACCCTATGGTCTTGCCAAGTTTCATGGAATTTGCTACTTACTTCATCAACGTGAGTCATACGGTTCCGGTGGTGTCTGTATCAGGTACTCAATTGACCAATCTGGCCAATGGTTCCGGTACGCTTGAGCCGATGGGTTCATTTGAATACTTCGATACTTCCGGAGCTCGGCAAGCCAATACATACGGAGAGTTTAACCGGCACGGACAAGATTCGTGGGTGTTAAGTCAGCGAAGTATGGATTTTATTTCCAGAGATGAGATGGGGTATAACCATAGTGTGGAAGAAAAGCTGTTTGAATATTCAACCCGTACTGATTTTCAGCGATTGATTCTGCGCGCTGCGGGAGATGATAACTTTCCTGCAGATTACCGGCCCAATAATCTGGGTAGCTGCCATGTGCGTGATGCCTATATTCATATGTTGGCTAAAAAAGGAGGTATGAATTTGGATGTGCGGAATGCAGAGAAATGTGTGGTTTATCTGAACGGACTGTATTGGGGTGTTTATGATATTCGTGAGAATCCTGATGAGCATGATTATACCGATTACTATTACGGACAGGATAAATACAACCTGTATTATATTTTAACCTGGGGAAATACCTGGGCAGAGTACGGCGGACCGGCTGCACTGAATGAATGGGGTGCCTTGTGGTCGTACATTCAGAATAACAGCATGGCCAACCCGGCAAATTACAATTATGTGATGAGTCGTTACGATGCTACCAGCCTGGTGGATTATGTGATTACCAATTCCATGACCGTATGCTCTGATTGGCTGAACTGGAATACCGGTTGGTGGAGAGGTTTGGATTCAACCGGTCAACATCTGCGCTGGGGTTACATCTTATGGGATAATGATGCAACGTTTGGCCATTACATCAATTATACAGGGATTCCCAATACCGGACCCAATGCTGATCCTTGTGATGCAGAAGGATTATCCGGCAGTTCTGATCCGGAAGGGCATATTCAGGTGTTGAATCGTTTGCGACAGAATCCGGAGTTCAACCAATACTATATTTCAAGAATGATTGACCTGTGGAATACCGTCTTCAGTTGTGATAATATGTTGTCGCAATTTGACAGTATACGTGCTAAGCTGAGTCCTGAGATGGGAGCGCACGCCACTAGGTGGAATGGAACACTTGTGGATTGGAATCAAAACATGGATACGTTGCGTGCATTTATTTCTACGCGCTGCAACAATATGGCAACAGGAATTATGGGATGCTACAACCTGACCGGTCCATACAATGTGACGATCAACGCCGATCCGGCAAACTATGGTTCTGTTCGTTTCAATACCATGGTACATGATCAGTTGCCCTGGTCAGGTACATATTTCGGAAACATGGATAATATCTTTGAAGCATTACCGGATACTCCATATACCTTTATTAACTGGACTTCCAATTCGCAGTTGTTTAATCCCAATGACAGCACCGCCCTGGTGAAAGTGAATCTCACAGGAAGTGACTCGATTGTTGCTCACTTTGATTTTGCAACGCCTGTTTATGGTATTCCCGTAAATGAAGCTGCGGCTACTGTTTATCCCACTATCGTTTCCGACTATACTCAACTTGATTTTACATTACCTGAACCGATGCCGGTGAATATCCATTTGCTGGATCTCAATGGTCGTCAGATTTCCTCTTTTGCAAAAGGTCAGTATATGCAGCGTGGCTTTCACAGCATGCGTTTATCGATCCCCACCGGAACGTTGGGCGAAGGAATTTACATTCTTCAGTTCAGGGCAGGAGCGTCTGTTAAATCGTTCAAGCTGGTTGTTGCAGGAAAATAACAAACGAATAAACTTCATCAAGAGCGGGCTTTCAGAAAGAAGGTCCGCTTTTTATTTTAGGAAGTTGGGAGATGAATACAAAGCGGGCATTGGCATACGTGGAATGCTGCCGAACTGAAGTGCAAAAGAACCGGATGGTTTACTGCGGTCTTGTGTAAAGATCATCAGTTTGTAAATCCCCGGAGCGAGCAGGTTTTTCTCATCTTTACTCACCAATCGAACAGCGGGATATAATCGCTCTTTCTGCTTGAGGGGAGTCATATCCTGTTGTTCAATAAAGTTCATGTCCTCCGATTTCGCTACGGCTTTCAGGAGATAAATCTCCGGTTTGAAGCCGGTATTGTCTTTCTCCGGTTTTTCTTGAAAGGCGTTGGTCATTATGTCACCCTTGGCCGGGGAAAGCAAATCGGGTAGGGGAGAGATAATACGGATGCCCAGTTCCTGAAGGCTATCTTTGATTTCGAAATAGACAGTGTAGGTCCAGCCGGTTTTTTTCTGATTTAAGAAAGTGCACGTAGAGTCGATATACTCGAAGAGGGTTTGCGGTTTTTCATAAGGGAGGGGATTCGTAATCGTCGGGAAGCCCCGGTTGCCGGAAACACTGATGAAAGGAGCGGTGCGCTGTGCACAGGCCTCTTGTAAGACAGCGCAGAGCAGAAAAATGATAACGATGAATCGAGCCATGGTTAATTTTTTACTTAAGATAACAAAGATACCAAGCTGTTTAAAAAGGACAGATACCAAATTGGCTGAATATCAAAAATGATAGCTTGCCGGTGGCTTTTTAGCCGAAGATTTGATGTAGTTGGCGGCTGAATATTTTTCATTTGCCAAAAGGATAACATGGTTTTATTCGGGTGTTCTTTAATTTGTTACGAATAAGCATGACTATGAGAAAAAACCTACTCCTCCTGTTATCCTTTCTTTCGGTAATGACCAGTGCTTCGGCTCAGATTACCATTACCAGTTCCGATATGCCTTCTTCAGGTGATGAGGCCTTGCGAACGGTTGCTGTGAATCCATTGATGTTGAATTATCAGGCAACCGGCGCCAATCATACCTGGAACTTCGGCAATCTTCGCTATCAGTCTCAACAAACAGATAGCTTTTATTCGGTGAGCAGTACGAATTTCCTTTTCGCTTTGTATTTCTCAAATCTTCCCTTTAATCCAAACCGGGCCAATGTGGCGACTGCCGGAACTCCTTTCCCTGCCAATCCATTGATCACCATCACTGACCCGTATAACTTTTATTATCGTTCGTCTAATGCGTATGAGCAAGTTGGTCTGGGAGCATCCATTGCCGGTATTCCGACTCCGGTGGCTTATTCACAAAAAGATAAAATCTATGAATTCCCTCTTCAATACGGTGATGTCGATACATCGGAATCCGCATGGAGTGTAGGGCTGTCGGGATTGGCCTATTATGGATTCAATCAGACACGTGTGAATCAGGTAGATGGTTGGGGTCAGCTGACAACACCTTATGCGACCTATTCCGTATTGCGTGTAAAAACAACACTGATAGCTTCGGATACAGTCTATGTAGATGGCCTTGGATTCGGAACAGCAATTAACCGTCCGCTGAACAGGGAGTATAAATGGTTAGCGAACGGAGACATTGTGCCCGTACTACAGGTGAATACGACAGAAATTTTTGGACTGGAAGTGATCACCGCAGTTTTATTCAGAGATGTACCTCCGGCTGTTCAACCGGGTGTACTTCCGTTGGAAATGTGTGCCGGCGCAGACTATCTCATTCCATATTCAGAAGTGGGGACCTTCAACCCATCAGCATTTTTAACGCCCGGCAATCGTTTCACTGCACAGCTATCTGATGCGAACGGAGATTTCAGTAATCCTGTAAATATTGGAGATACGGTATATCATCAGTCCGGTGCTTTTACCGTGAATATTCCGGCTGCTACTCCGGCGGGCAACGCATACCGAATCCGCTTGATCTCGACCAGTCCCTCAACGACCGGTGTGGATAACGGTGTGGATATACGAATTGTAAATGGTGTGCCGGCGGCACCTTCTATCACCGCCTTGGGATCGACCTCCATCTGCAATGGTGACAGTGTTGAATTGAGTGATATCAATGCGGGTTCCGGAAGTTTTCAATGGAACCTGAATGGACTTCCCGTCAGCGGTGCGATCGGAAACAGTCTGATGGTATCACAGGACGGAATATATGAATTGGTTTCTTCCAATGCTTGTGGCGGCAATGTGTCGAACAGCATAGATATTGATGTAATTCCATTGCCGGGAGCATCGGTAGTTTCTACAGCATCCACATCGCTTTGCGTCGGCGATTCTATCCTCTTGTCGGGTGTTGATCCCGGAGGAGTGCAATTTCAATGGGTGCTCGACGGAGTGCTGATTTCGGGCGCGAATGACAGTGTTGTTTATGCCTTACAGGGAGGACAATACGTTTTAAATACTTCTAACGCCTGTGGAGTGGTTTCTTCGAATGTTATTACCATCACCACAGACAGTATTCCTCAGGGAAGTATCGTAACAACAGTAGGCAGCAGTGTAATATGTTCAGGAGATTCGGTGGTGCTGATCGGTACCTCTTCCGGAAATGTACAATACCAATGGTACAACAACGGAGCAGCCATCAGCGGAGCCAACGGGTTGCAATTTACGGCGCTACAGTCGGGGAACTATACCCTTGAGGCCGGCAATGCCTGTGGTGTATCATTATCCAATCCAGTACCGGTAACTGTAAATGCACTACCTGTAACACCTCAGATCAGCCAATCGAACGACACGTTATTTACTGATCCGGGATACACGTATGTATGGTATAACAACGGGGTGGTGATGAATGGAGCGAACGACCCATATCTTGTGATTGCAGCTAATGGAAATTATTCAGTGATGATAACAAACACCAGTGGTTGCACCAATACATCCACTGTTTATCCTGTCACCAACACCGGTCTTTCAGAAAGCGGAATGGCGATGCAAGGCACAGTCTACCCGAATCCATCGTCAGGACAGTTTGATTATATATCTGCCGAAAATGGGATGGCACGATTCAGTCTGTTTACCGCGGATGGAAGACTGGTCTGGACAGATGAAATGCTGCATAGCGGAAAGAGTCGGATCAGTCCATTGGGCACAATAGATGATGGTTTTTATTTATTCCAGGTTCAAATCAATGGCCAATCCGAAATACAGCGGTTGGTGATCCGGAAATGAATACAGGCATCTTTTGGAATACGGTAGTTTTAAAATTCTAAACGATTGTTATGTAAATTGCTGATTAGTAAATCAATAAAAATACACTTGGTACTTTTATTTCAGGAAATGCAGATATATCTTTGCAGCCCGATCAGAAGTAATGATCAAACGGTTCGGTAGTTCTCCCGATAGCTATCGGGATGGTTAGAATACATGCCAGACTTCTGTTGTATTCTTTCAAAACCGGATTAAGTCGTTAGTGATTAAGTGTTTAGTTCTTCAGTTTAGTAATAATTAATAGACCCGGTTCGGTAGTTCAGCTGGTTAGAATACATGCCTGTCACGCATGGGGTCGCGGGTTCGAGTCCCGTCCGGACCGCTAAAATTCAAATAAGTCACTGAAATTCAGTGACTTATTTTTTTTAGGGGCGTTGAAGGGGGCG
>JBIIHN010000060.1:0-7668 GCA_044235745.1 Bacteroidia bacterium | reverse complement strand
CTGCGAAAACATACGGTTCAGCGGAATACCACGCACGGTAAAGATGCCCAGGTTACGATGCATTGGCAGGATATACTCCTCCTTGTTCAGGGCCATCGCGGTCCCCACCGAAATCGCCTCCTGACCGATGCCCGAAAACCACTTTGCCAGCTTACCCTGACGTAGCAACACCAACATCTTCTCCTCAATCATACGCGGCTTCACCAGCGCCTTGTAGAGATCAATCAGGGTTTCGTTAGAGAGACCTTCGCGGTTATATTGGATATGGGATTCAGTGCGCACCATAGGGGGATAATTTCAGCACAAAGGTAGGGCATTCGGCCCGAATCGCCGTATCTTTGCAGCATGCAGGAAATCCTTGTAAGCCTGATGGTTATCGGAGCATCATTTTACCTGTTCCGCCGCCTTCGCAGCACCGCCGCCGGCAAATCCGGTGAGGGATGCGATAAATGCGGATGAAAAGCGGGGTTTTCTTCAATACTAATGTGCCGTACGGCAGATCAGCCACAGATGACGCTGATTGTTTATGATAATATTTAATCATAACCATCATAACCAATCAGCGGCCAATTGGGAACAATCTCTTAGCGTTTTGACCTTGTAAGTTTTTTCGCCGGTTTAATGGTTGGCTTTTCGGTGGCCGAACCGTTGGAGGAAATTTGCAGTGCATTCTTTACTTTCTGACTCATCAACGCGATATCAAGCACCTCTGACATATTTTCTACATAGTGGAAAGTGAGGTCGCGGATATAGTCTTTCTTGATTTCAAGAATGTCTTTCTCGTTGTCTTTGCAGAGCACAATCTCCTTGATGCCGGCACGCTTGGCGGCGAGAATTTTTTCCTTGATCCCTCCTACCGGTAACACTTTTCCGCGCAAGGTAATCTCGCCTGTCATGGCGATTTTGCTTTTTACTTTGCGTTGCGTGAAGGCCGAGGCTAATGAAGTAAGCATGGTAATCCCGGCCGAAGGACCATCCTTAGGTGTGGCTCCTTCCGGAACGTGAATGTGAATATTCCAGTGCTCAAACACTTTCGCGTCGATACCAAATTCCTCGCCATGCGATTTCAGATAAGCCAGCGCTATCATGGCGGATTCTTTCATCACATCACCTAAATTTCCGGTGAGCGTGAGCTTGCCGTTGCCTTTGCTGAGTGATGTTTCGATAAAGAGAATACTGCCGCCATTCTGATTCCAGGCTAATCCTGTTACTACACCTGCAGTATCGTTGGAGATAAGTTTGTCGGGCAGGAAACGGGGAGCACCCAGCGCTTTTCGTATGTGCGATTCCGTTACCTTGGAGGGTGCATGTTCTTCCATGGCGACCATCTTGGCGATGGAACGTACCACCGAGGCGATGCATTTCTCCAGCGTGCGGACACCACTTTCCCAGGTGTATTGCTCAATGATCATCTTGAGCATATTTTGCGGGAAAGCCAATTGCCCGGGTTTGAGTCCATGCGCTTCGAGTTGCTTGTTCACCAGGTGCTTTTGCGCTATGTGTATCTTCTCTTCCATCGTGTACCCGCTGATGTCGATGATTTCGAGACGATCGCGCAAGGCGGGCTGAATGGTACTGAGTGTATTGGCGGTGGCGATGAAGAGTACTTTGCTGAGGTCGTATTCGATCTCCACATAGTTATCGTAGAAGGTAGTGTTCTGCTCGGGATCCAATACTTCGAGTAATGCAGAGGATGGATCACCGTGAAAATCGTTGGTGAGCTTGTCGATTTCGTCGAGAATGAAAACAGGATTACCCGATTTCGATTTTTTCAGATTCTGGATGATACGCCCGGGCATCGCTCCGATATAGGTCTTGCGGTGTCCGCGAATCTCCGCTTCGTCTCTCAATCCACCCAGCGACATACGAACATATTTCCGTCCGAGCGCTTCGGCAATGGATTTACCCAGGGATGTTTTACCAACTCCGGGAGGACCTACCAGACACATGATCGGCGACTTCATATCTTTCTTCAGCTTTATCACGGCGAGATATTCGAGAATGCGGGTTTTAACTTTCTCGAGACCAAAGTGATCGCGGTTGAGGATTTTCTCGGCGCGCTTCAGGTCATAGTTGTCGTCAGTGAATTCTTCCCAGGGAAGCTCGAGCAGTAAGTCGAGGTAATTCATTGTCACGGAATACTCAGCCGCGGCGGGATTAATGCGGTTCAGGCGATCGATCTCTTTATTGAAAACCTCTTCTACCGTCTTGCCCCACTTTTTATTTCGGGCACGCTCGCGCATCTCGCTGATCTCTTTGTCGGGGGTATTTCCGCCCAGCTCTTCCTGAATGGTTTTCAGTTGCTGATTGAGGAAATACTCGCGCTGTTGCTTATCGAGATCGGTTTTCACCTTGCTCTGAATCTGATTTTTCAGCTCGAGCATCTGCAACTCTTTGGTGAGATGTTCAAGCACCTTCGTTGCACGATCTTTCAGATTATCCATCTCCAGCAACATCTGCTTCTTCTCCACATCCGCATTCATGTTGGAGGAGATGAAGTTGATGAGGAAGGAAGGACTCTCAATATTTCTGATCGCGAAACTCGCTTCTGTCGGAATATTCGGCGATTGCTGAATGATCTGCATCGAAATATCTTTCAGCGAATCAACGATGGCATTGAACTCTTCGTCCTTCTCCACATTGTTGACGTCCTGAAACGACTTGATCTTCGCACGGAGATAAGGTTCTTCCTGTACGATATCGGAAATTTTAAAACGACGCTTTCCCTGTATGATCACAGTGGTATTTCCATCGGGCATCCGCAACATGCGAAGAATCTGCGCAATGGTACCTACATCGTTGAGATCACCCAGCTTTGGATCTTCTACACTTACATCTTTCTGCGATACCACGCCGATGATACGGTCAGTTGCATACGCATCTTTGATTAGTTTGATGGACTTATCACGACCCACGGTGATCGGAATCACCACACCGGGAAACAATACTGTATTACGTAGCGGCAGCACCGAAACCGTTTCGGGTAGCTGCTCGGCATTCATCTGCTCTTCGTCTTCGTTCGTCAAAAGCGGAATGAGTTCCGGCTCGTCGTCGTTAATCGCCATCTGCCCTATCGGCAGTTCGTTTTGGTTGAAATTTACGCTCATGGTTTGTTTTTCTGTCAGAATGGCAGAATAATACCCTATTCGGATAAAATCCGGCCTATTTCAATCATTGTGCCATCGGAAAAAGACGGCAAAAGGGTGTCATTTATGGTGAAATCAATCCTCGGCATGAGGTCTTAACTGCATGGTGTAGAGATGGGTGAGGATGTTTTTATCGGCTTCGGTGAGTGGAATATTTCTCCTCGACATCACCCGCTCTGCCAACTGAATGGCTTTATCGATGATGAAGACTTCTCCACCCGAGTCACTGCCCCAGCTGAATGAGGGCACATACTTGGCCGGGAATCCGGCTCCGAAAATATTCGCGAACACACCTACTACCGTTCCGGTATTGAACATGGTGTTGATGCTGCATTTGCTGTGATCACCCATGAAGAGTCCGCAGAACTGGAGTCCGGTACCGATATAATCATTAGCCGGATAGTTCCACACTTTCACTTCAGAGTAATTATTCTTGAGATTGGAATTATTGGAATCAGCACCGAGGTTGCACCATTCACCGATCACCGAATTACCGAGGAACCCATCATGGGCTTTGTTGCTGTTACCATACACCACCGAATTACTCACCTCACCTCCTACTTTCGCTCCGGGGCCTATCGTGGTGGCGCCATAAATTTTAGCGCCCATTTTAAGCACACCATGATCACCCAGCGCAAAGGGGCCGCGGATCATACAACCTTCCATCACTTCGGCATCTTTACCAATATAGATAGGTCCGGTAGCAGCATTCAATATCGCACATTCTACCTTCGCTCCCGGTTCAATAAAAATCTGATCGGGCTTCATTGTTTGGTTGGTACCTGAGATCACCTCTGATCGGCGTCCTTTTGTCAGCAACTGAAAATCTGCCCGAAGGGCGGCATCATTCATCGAGAAAATATCCCAGGGATGTTTAATGAGCGAAGGAGTACCGATATAGTGCACAGTTTCAAATCCCGGCTGTGGTTCAATCCACTCCAAACCTACCAGCTGATCTCGATGCAATGCCGCAGCGAGTAACCGATCCTGCCAAACAATCTGCTGTCCGGGTTTTAACGCTTGTATCAATCGCAACAGCGATTCATCCGGCAGGAGCGCACCGTTAATCACCAGACATTCAGTGCCTGCCACCAGAGGATAACTGCCGCTGAGATAAAAACGGGTTAGGGAACCGGAACTACCCGCCGGAACATTCAACAACAGTTCCCATTTCTGACGGATCGTCAGAATACCACAACGAAGATCGCCGGTAGGACGTGTGAACGTAAACGGCAGCAGATGATCGCGGAAAGAGTCGTCGGCAAGAACAAGTTGCAACATATATGACAGAGTTAGGTACGAGAAGACTACGAAAATAAGAAAAGCATGGCCGACAACTGCTGATTGTTCAAATTTAACGCCCACCTGTTAACAGCTTGAAAGCAACCGATTGATTTTGCTTCACTTTTTACAGGATGAATTCAGATATTCGCCTGACCATGAACCGCCACCGGAAATTCATTTTTATGTTGCTGCCCGTGCTGGTAATAGCATGGCCGTTTTCACTTAAGGCCGGCTATACCTGGACACCGGGATGTACTGCCGCATGGGAGCAGGTATTCCGGTTGAATTTCAAGGAAGCGGAGACGCTGATCCGCCAGGAAAAAGTCCGTAAGCCGGATAATCTGATCCCCTATTATATCGAAAGTCAGGCCGATTTCCTCCGGTGTTTCATTCACGAGGACAAAGCGATGCTGGAAACGCTGAAAAAGGGGAACGCTATGCGATTGGAACTTTTTGAAGAAAGCAAAGATGTATCACCCTACCGGCGATACTGCCTTGCCGAAATGTATCTGCAGCTAACGGTGGCGCGCATCCGATTCCGCGAATTTCTTGGCGCAGCCTATGACGTACGAAAATGTTACAGATTGCTGGAGGAAAATCAACGCATCTACCCGGAATTCAAACCCAACCTGCGGGGACTGGGTCTCATCCATGCAGCCGTTGGTGCCATTCCTAAAAACTATCAGTGGATGGCCGGCGTATTGGGTCTCAAAGGATCCATCAAACAGGGACTGGATGAACTGCGTCAGGTATATACAGCCTCGAGGCAAAACAACGAACTGATCTTTCTGCGCGATGAAACGGTAGTCATTCTCAGTTTCCTTGAACTCAACCTCGGAAAAGAAAAAGATCTTCAGCCGATCCGGCGGCGGTTCTGGCAGATGAAAGACCTGCAGAACAAGCCACTATTGCAGTTTGCAAAAAGCACTTTTCATTTTGCGGCAGCCGAGAACGACAGCATCATCGCCCTGTTAAGTCATCGCGCAACATCACCGTCCACACTGCCCTATCTATCCTACATGGAAGGCAATGCGTATTTGCATGATCTGAATCCCAGGTCCATCGTCTGTTATCAGGAATATCTGAAATACTACAAAGGCACCACCTACAAAGCCTCATCACTGCAACGAATTGCCTGGAGTTATCTGCTGCAGGAAAATATACCTGAGTACAAAAAATATATGGCGATGATTCCGCGCCAAACCGACAATGAGCAGGCTGATGAAGATAAATCGGCAATTCGCGAAGCATCGGAACAATCAACACCCAATATCACCCTGCTCAAAGCACGACTCCTGTTTGACGGCGGATACTACCAGCGTGCATTAGCCGAACTGGCAGCACGGCCGATATCAGAATTCCCGGGCCTGAAAGATAAAATAGAGTTCACCTACCGGTTCGCCCGGATCATGGACAAGACCGGAAATAACGAAAAAGCTCTGGAATACTATCAGCTTACGTTGAAAAACGGATATTCGCAACCGTGGTACTATGCCGCCAACTCCGCATTATTGATCGCACAGTATTACGAAGAAAAAGGAAACCGAAATAAAGCCATTGAATACTACAAAACCACGTTGAGCATGAGAAATCATGAATTTCAGAACAGCATCGACCAGAAGGCCAAAGCCGGACTCAACCGTCTGGGAGAATAAACAAAAAGAACAATGGAATTTATATCAGAAGAAATTGCCGGTTACTGCACACGTCACTCTAGTAACGAACCGCCCTTACTGCAACAACTCAGTCGCGACACGCATGCGAGGATCCTGAATCCGCGAATGCTGAGTGGCCATCTGCAAGGACGCTTGCTGGCGATGATCAGCCACATGATCAAGCCATCCTATATCATGGAAATCGGCACCTACACCGGTTATTCCGCACTCTGCCTTTGCGAAGGATTGACACCGGACGGGCAACTCATCACGATCGACATCAACGATGAGTTGGAGGACTTTTCTGCATCTTATTTCAAAAAATCACCCTGGCATCAGCAAATCCACCAGTACACAGGAGACGCAATTGAAATTATCCCCTCGCTGAAGCCGGGTTATGATCTTGTATTCATTGATGCAGACAAAGACCGGTATCCGCAGTACCTCGACCTTATCCTCCCCGGCTTAAAAAAAGGAGGATTTATTATTGCCGATAATGTCCTCTGGAGCGGTCATGTCCTTCATCCCGAAGAAAGGCAGGATGAAGAAACAAAGCAACTGATCCTTTTCAACCAACAAGCCGTAAATCATCCGGACCTTGAAGTGGTGATGTTGCCGGTACGAGACGGACTCAGCATCCTCCGCAAAAAATAAAGCGCCCAGACCATGCATGACATAACACCGGAACTGATGGATGCCCCCTCACGCAAAAAGCCCAATTATCCTGTAACGGCTGAACTGCGAAAATATCTGAAAGGATATGGAAGGCTTATGAAAATTGAAGCGGAATACAAGGATCTGCTTCGGTTTCAAAGCGCTTATCCGCTCTACGACCGAAGAGGCAAAGACACCTTATGGGAAAGTGTACATTACTCACCCGGAGATCAGGCACACCTCAACAAAGCACTCACCGGAATTTACGCACAACTGAAAACCGGTGGTGACTTATCTGTAATGGAACACCTCTACGTAGAGCGCATTGACTATTGCACCTTTGGAAACTCCAAACCTTTTCGTGTAAGAATCGTCAATCAGTTCAACGACAATTTTGACTACTTCTACATTAAAATTGCCGACGCATCCCGAATTTACGGGCTTGAACTGGAACATATTTTATCTCCGAACCGGATCAGCTACTTTGTTTGCAACAACACGCTGATTGAAGAACATATTGCCGGTATTCCCGGAGACGCATTCATCAAAACTCATCTTGAAACGAAGGGTATAAATGCCACTCGTCTCGCGAAGGAGTTTGTGAAATTCAATGAACGTTGCTTTCTGCGATTGCTGGGCGATATGCGCGCGTACAACTATGTTGTAGATATCACACCGGACTTTGAAGAAAATCATTACCGGATTCGTGCTATTGATTTTGACCAACAATGTTATGAAGGAAAAAAGAGTCTGTATCTGCCCCAGTTTTTCAAAGAGAACAACCCGATTGTACAACTGGCTATTCAGTTAATGACTCCCGAGACCATTCATCAATATCAGGCCGAAGAGCGAACCATGATTGCCAAAAGGATCAAAGCCGGAAAGCGCATGTTAAAGGATCTCATCGACACCATGAGTCGTGATGAAAT
>JBIIHN010000059.1:0-7679 GCA_044235745.1 Bacteroidia bacterium | reverse complement strand
GTCCGCTGAGGTCCCAGGCGTATTCCAGGAAAATATTATCGTGCCCTTCTCTGCGGATATTCTCCTTGTAAAGATCGGTGTAAAATCTTCCGAAGTGGTCTTTGATAAACGTAGGTACTTCACGATCACTGGGCATTTTGGTGGTACGGTAGTTGGTTGTTTCAATTCTTCCTGTGCGCGTAAATGCATAGATGATCATATCCTGATTACCTTCCCCGTTTGCCATTCCAAGTCGGATCGGCAGCATAAATTTCGGTGATGAAAAACTGATTTGTATCGGCCGCAGGATCTGACTCGACAGGGCCTTTTGCTCTTCCAGATTCACTTTTACAACGAAAAATTTCATGTTGCTTTTAATATACGGTTCAAGTACTTCTTTTGCGCCATCCGGTATCTTGTATCCATGGTCGATCAGCCATCTTTCCAATCCGCCGGATTCCTGTGCGTTCAGTATCTGTATATCATATTCTCCAACGGTGTATCTCGCAACAACAGCTACCTTGTATTTATCCTCCCTCTCTTCATCCATCGTTGCGCTTACATCCCGGCTTTCCTTTTTTACAGCTACGGCTGATAACGTCTCTGCCTGGTTATAGTACCGGTTGCAGGGAGGCGCATCAAAATATTCGACCAGTCGCGGACCTGAATACGCGTCAAACTGATCGAAGATGCTGCGTTCAATCACTCGAACATCATTTTTCTGCAATACGGTGGGTACAGGAATCACCATTGCAAAGTCGGATACATTACCTTGAAAATCGGAGCTCATGGTGACCGTGGTGCGTTCGCCGTTGCGCACGAGGATCACCTGTGATGTTTTGTTGAAGAGTTTAACGTCGGCGCGGGCTACATAGAATCCACAGAACGGATACGCTGTCTGTTGCACCAGCAACAGGATAATCAGCAGAAGAGAGATCTTTTTCATACTTGTTGTTTTGAATTGTGTTGACATAGGATGGGTGGTCCGGTTGTTTCCGGAGAAGTTATGGATGATATTTTTCGAAGGATCAGTTCAGTGCCGGCAAACGATTTGCAGATGAAAACCAGGAGAACTTTTCGCCCCTGAAGAATCGGTCCAGCAAGGGTGTGAGTGGTGAAAGAAGGAACAAAGCCCAGAGTGGAGCGCCATTGATCCAGTGATAAGCCTGCAGATAGAAAGCCAGCAAACCGATGACAAAGGCCCAGATGATACGTACGGTTTTATGCTGAGGTGTAGATACGGGATCAGTGATCATAAAGAAGGTGAACAGCAACAATGCTCCATTGGTATATACATGTGTGAGTGCATCGATTGGCCAATCTTGCCAGAGGATCAACCGGACCAGCATAGCGCCTCCAAATCCCAGGAAGAAGCTCAGGGCCAGTTCGAGTCGGTTGGCTTTGGTGACTACCAGAAAACCCAGTATACCTACCAGAAAGAGCCAGGTTTCTTCACTTCCCCATTGTCCCGGTGAGATCCATGCTTTACCGGTCAGCAGAATTGTTGCACAGATACCAAAATTGGCCGGATTGAAGAAGTGTTTATTGTTTGAACGGATTGCGAATTTTGATGCTACCGTAAGTAAAGCGGCGAGTGCTATTACCCATAGCTGATCTGAACGGAATAATAAACAGAGACTGAACGAGGAGATCGTTGAACTTTTGAGGGTATGCCAGGGTAATTTAAAAATATAAATTGCAGAGAGTTGGGTTAAAAATGCAGTGAAAAAAGTAGCAGGAATTTGCCAGGCTGTTAATGACCATTGCAACGAGAGTAATCCGGTCAGCAGGAAGGTGAAGAGGAATACCAGTTGATAATGTCTTGCATCAGCGCTGAAAACAGCAAGGGCACGGGTAGTACCCGATCGGATGGTGTGTAGCATATTTCTGATTTTCTGAATAGATGACGGAACGGCAGGGATTCCATACGGACCGGATAAAAAAAATTCCACTCCGGCCGGAAGTTATGATTGCTGGAGTAGGAAGAATACTATTTTTATAAGGATAATCCGGATCCACGGAAGATCGTTAACTTCGCCTCATGTTGTTATTATTACGTCTTATCAGGGAAAGTATGATCATGGCCTGGCACGCGCTGGTCGTGAATAAACTTCGCACCATTCTTTCCCTGTTGGGTGTTACTATTGGCATTTTTGCCATTATCACTGTTTTCGCTGCCGTAGACAGTATGGAGCGTGATGTGAAGGGCAGTGTAGAGAAGTTGGGTAATAATGTGATTTACGTTCAGAAGTGGCCCTGGGCTTTTGGCGGGGATTATCCCTGGTGGAAATACTGGCAACGTCCTTTACCTACCATGAATGAATTGTCGCAATTGAAAACGCGGTCGCAGCTGGCAGAAGGGATAGCTTTCATGGCGGTTGTCGGCTCCCAAACAATAAAATTCGAGGGAAACTTTGTAGAGAATTGTGAGATTACCCTTGTGTCTCATGATTACAACGGCATCGCGGGGTTTGATTTATCGGACGGACGCTATTTTACAGAAGCCGAGTCGAATGGCGGCTATCCGGTGGCGTTAGTTGGAGCCGATATCGCGAATGCTTTGTTTCCCAATTCAGGTGCTGTTGGCAGGAAGATAGCCGTGAAAGGTCATAAGGTAACGATTGTGGGTGTATTTGCGAAGGAAGGAGAGAGCATGATCGGAAACAGTCATGATAATACCGCGTTGATTCCGGTTAACTTCGGAAGGAAGTTTATCGATATCCGGACAGATCGTTCCGGGCCAATGTTTATGGTAAAGGCAAAGGAAGGAGTTACCAATGCCGAACTGATGGATGAGCTAAAGGGGCATATGCGGTCCATCCGACGGTTGCGTCCTGCTGAGGAAGATAATTTCGCGTTGAATGAAACTAAAATGCTCAGCGCTCAGGTTGGACAATTATTCGATGTGGTAGGATTAGTGGGCGCCATCATCGGTGGGTTTAGTATACTGGTGGGTGGTTTCGGAATTGCGAATATTATGTTCGTTTCTGTTCGGGAGCGGACACCCTTGATCGGCATTCAAAAATCGCTTGGAGCTAAAAATTATTTCATCCTTATTCAATATCTCACGGAGGCGGTTATTCTTTGTTTGTTCGGTGGTGTGATCGGCCTTGTTTTGGTGTATGTGGTGACGCTCCTGGCCGGCATGGCAGATTTTAGTTTTAGCCTTTCGCTCGGTAATGTCATCACCGGATTGAGCATCTCTGTCATCATTGGCCTGGTCAGTGGATTGTTTCCTGCCGCCACCGCATCCCGCCTCGATCCGGTAGAAGCGATTCGGGCTAACGGGTAAACCCCTTTGCTCGCAGCAGGACGTCGCCATAGCTATCGCCCCTACGGGGCTAATGGGTTTTTATGATCTCATTCTATTTAGATGTCGTCCCTACGGGACTCGACATCTGTCTAGTTGAATTGGTTATTAAACAGTGCTCTTAGCCCCGTAGGGGCGAAATCTATTTTGCACCATAGGTGCATTAAAAATTATTTAGCCCCTTAGGGGCGATATGTGGCTGCGCAAGATTCGTCGTGTCTATACCCTTGTATGTAGCGGGATGTCGTCTTTGTTCGCTGAATCAACCTCCCCCAAAAGACCCGGCATGTCGGGAGGGCCGGGGGGGCATGATGTTCATCGCCACCCATTTGCTCGCAATGGGGCTAGATGAGGTGTTATTATGACATTTTCAAAATTGATGTAGTGCCTTCGGGACTCGATGTTGTGCAATCTTAAACGCCCTACGGATGGATACCAGTGGCCACGTGGACTTCATTGGCATAATTCGCCTGATTAATATCAATCACTATACGTGTTCAATAGGTGCTCATAAAAAAAGCAAGACAGAATTCTGCCTTGCTTTTTTATGAGTTGAGAAACCGATGTTTAATACACCACTAATTTCTCTCTGTACGAATTTCCATTTTGTATCACGATCGCCTGATAGATTCCAGTAGAAAGAGAAGAAATGTCAATTGTGTTGAGGCTATTGGTGAGTGCTTGTGTAGCTATCATTCTTCCTGCTGCATCGAAGAGCTGGAGATGGGCATTTCCTGACCCGTTCAGCTTTATCTGCAGAGCTTCATTCGCCGGATTCGGATAAAGGGAGATTATTCCGTTGCTGAGTTCGCTGATACCGGTCGTGATATCTACGGTCACCTGTACCAGTGGAGATTCACAATCGAAACCTTCCGTTTCAACGTTCCAGTCATAGAAGTAGTAATAATACTGGTTCCCGAAATCACTTCCTGTAATGGAAATCACATCATTGACAGTATATGGATAACTAACGCCTGTTGCATTTCTTTTCAGACGGGGATTTACATTTCCCCAACCTGGAATCGCCTGGTTGGCGCTGTCGTTGGTAGTGATCTGATAGCCAAGTCCGGGTGCAAGTGCAAAATCAAGGGTTACAATTTGTGAGTCGGGGCTGATCAGCACATCCTTGTATTGAAGTAGTTGTCCCTGATTGTCGCGAAGTTCAATCCGTCGCGTCCCTGTTACATCGGTATAAGTTTTTATGGTCCGCAGGATACAGTTATCGAGAACGTCGAAGAACATGGTGGCATTGGTAGTGGCGCCAGTGCTGTAAACATTGGTTCCGGTGACATAAGGCATTCCTGTTTGGTAGTTGGCTTGCCCGAATGTCTCCGTATTCTGTACCCAGTATTGGGTTTGTGTGTTAAGGAATGGTGTGATGAACGTGTCGCCAACAGCAATAGGCGTAACGGCTGCAGGTGAATCAAACCAGCTGATAGAGTTCCCGGTTGCCGTTAAAGTAGCGCTTCCGGGTGCCACCAAGGTTACATTCTGGCTCACCGGCGAAGCAGCGGTAAATGTTTCTACACTGATCGTATCGGATGAGAAAGTTCCGCAGAATCCCTGAATTGTCAATACATAATCTCCGGCCAGACTGGCAACGATGTTGACCGTCGTATCTCCGTTATTCCAGCTATAACTGCTTACTCCCCAAGTCAGGGAATTTATCGCAACAGATCCTCCGTCACAGAACATGACATCTCCGATTGCGGTGATAACAGGTGTCTGGTCAGGGTTTTCTTCAATTACCATTGTGCGGGAAATCGCCGGACAACTGTTGCCGGCTTCTGTAATGATCACATTGTATTCTCCGCCGGTGGAAATTGTGAGCGATTGCGCATTGCTGTTGTCACTCCATAAGTAAGTATATCCGCTGTCAGCCGTAATGGTTTGTGTGGTTCCGGTGCAGATGAACAAATCTGATAAAGAATACGAAAGGCCGGCATTGGGTGATACACATCCGTTTTCAACCACACGTACAAATTGATTTGCATTCAGGTTGTATAACGTTGTCGTATATCCGCTGGGAAACCAGATTACGGCGGAGTCAACCTGTGTAGCGGTGCCTAAACCGAAGTGCAGCATGGGAGAGTTCGTCGTGCCATAATTATCGCCGGCACGTACTTCGCGTAGTTGTACTCCCCAAGGGCCGTAAATTTTAGCGCGTCCTCCAATAGCAGCTTTGTTGCTGATGGTTCCCAGTAATTCAAAAGTGATGAAGTTATATCCATTGTTGGTGTTGTTTATCCAGAGTACATCATCCGTAGTGGTTGGGTTGTTGTACATATTTCCATAACTCGTGTAGAGATCGATACGTCCGTCGTGATTCAGATCTCCGGTGGCAAACGAAAGCATGTCGTTGCTGTCAAACAATCCATCTACCTCTGTAAAGGTCTTGTCTCCGTTGTTGTGATAGTACCTGTGAATAGAACCTGAAATCAATAGGTCTGCAAATCCGTCGTTGTCGAAGTCTTCAATGGTACTTTCAATCGGCGTCATATCCGTCATGTCAATGCCGCTGGCACCTGTGATGTCTGTATAGTACCCGCTGCCGTCATTCTCCAGCAACTGGCTGTTGAAATCGTGATTGGTGACCAGCAGGTCGAGGTCGCCGTCATTGTCAATATCTCCGAATGAAGAGGTCCAGCTTTGCCATCCAATATTGATGTTGTATGTTGCTGCACTTTCTGTGAAGTTGTTGTTGCCGTCATTGACGAACATTACGTTAATACGGCGGGGATCTGTTGGACTGTTGACTCCCTGGCGGCATTTTGCAATGTACAGATCCAGGTCTCCGTCATTGTCGAAGTCGGTCCATACGCTGCCGTAGTTGCCGCTGTCATCAGATGGCGTTACATCGAAATTGATGGTGGTGTAAGATTCTGTGAGCACACCGCTGCCGTTGTTCATGAATATATGGCTTTCGGCATTATCATCACATACAAACAAGTCTATCCAGCCATCATTGTTGAAATCGGCAAAGGTCATGTTCTGTACAAAGAAATTGGAGTTGGGAATACTCACCAGACTGGCAGCCGTTCCCGTGCTGTTGGTCATTAGTATTTGTACAGATGGTCCAAAGGCTCCGGCGGCAATATCCAGGTAGCCATTGTGATCCACATCCGCCACCGTCATCCCCCAGGCCCAGCCGGATCCACCGTTGAAAGAACCCAACGGAATCGATTGAAAGGTATTGTTGGTTCGCTGAACTTCTACAATTACATCATTGCCGTCATCCAGGCGGATGATATCGTCAAATCCATCGAAGTTCCAGTCGGCAATGGCGACGCAATTTCCGCTGTGAACAGCGGCATTGGTGAAGCGGGTATTCTGCTTCCTGAAGTTCACTTGCGCTGATGCTGTGAGCATGGTTACCAGCAGGCAGGCCGTGAAAGCGTAGAGCTTTTTCATGTGTGGTGTGTGGGGATAGGTTATTGTCGGATTATTTTTTTAACGATGCGTTGGTCGTTATTCGTGATGATGAGGTAGTAAACGCCTCTGGTTGGTGGTAGCTGCAGGATGTGTTCGTTGCCTGCCGGCTTGAGCGTGATACTATACTCTTGTCCGGCAGTGTTAAACACACGTACCTGTGCAGTGGAGGATAATCCGGTGAGTTGAAGTCTGCCGTCGCGTGTCGGATTCGGATATATGGCAATGCCATTGCGCGCCGGACTGTACATGCCTACCGGTATCAGGAGATTGTTAAGCGTGTCGCCCGATACAAGCACCGGATTTTTATTGGCCGATGCATACATGCTGAGGAAAGTGTCAATGGCCGCTGAACTGTACTGCTGCATCTCAGTGAGAAAACCGGGAGGCAATACCTGGTAATAAACATGTGCCAGTACATTTATAGTGCCGCTGTATCCGTTGAGCGGAATATGGTAATGTACGATATCTTGTCCGCTGCCTTCGAGTCCGTTTATTTTGTTAAAGTCGTCGTCCAGCAAGGCATCTCCTACAATTTTGCAGGTGTCGTAAACTGGATGTGTGGTGGTGAATCCCTGTGGTGGAATCCGGTTGTCTTTCAAATGTACATATCCCCGTTCAAGTACTGTCGTCCGGTCGCCGTTTACATCTCCCATCACCATTTCATATACCTGCGATTGTCCGCTTTGTGAGATGATGTTGTAGTGCGGTTCCAATGAGGTGTTGATGCCTTGTACTTCGAAGGTGTTGTCGAATATACCGGATGAGAAAAGAGTGTCGCCGGTTGGTTTGATGGCAATAAACTGTACTACCGCTCTGCGTGATGGATATCCGCTCGGGAATTTATGGCCGGCTTTGTTCTGGAGCTTTAAGCTGAAGTATGCTGTGTCGTTAGCTACCGAATCGAATGTGGTGGTTTGATTCAAAGTCTGGAAACGCAGCAAATTTGTATTTGCTTTGA
>JBIIHN010000058.1:0-7698 GCA_044235745.1 Bacteroidia bacterium | reverse complement strand
ACCATCGGCCAGCGGGAAAATCCAGAAGTAACCCGGCAGAAAATCTTTTACGAAGTGCAACTCGATGTATCCGTTTGGATCCAGCCCCTTAACTCCTTTATAATACATTCGTAAGCCGGCACAATAATGTTCTTCTTCCATCGTAATGCCACCGATCTCTTTGGCAAAACGTGAGTGGGCGCCGTCGGCAGCAATGACCAGCCCCGTGCGAATGACCGTTTGTTCATCTTTATCGCTCAGTATCCAGCCATCTCCTTCTTTTCTGAATTTCTCTATCCGCACTCCGGTTTTCGTGGTGATGCCTTCTGAAGATGCTGCTTTCCGGAACAGCCAGTCGTCAAAATCAAGCCGGGGAAGGATGAAGCCGGGTGGGTTTTCGGGATCCATTTCCCGACGGAAGGGGACTCTCAGTTCGCGACCATTGGGGGCAACGAAAACAACTCCGTGTGATCCTGTGATTTTTGGATGGGCTCCCAGTTCGCTGACCAATCCTGCATCAATTCTCCTGAGCGTCAACACCACTTTCCCGCTGAGCGCATCGCCGCAAACTTTATCGCGCGGGAAATCAGCCTGGTCAACCAGTAATGCGGGATATCCTTTGCGGGATAAAGCCAACGCAGCAGTGGCTCCGGCAGGTCCGGCACCGATGATCGTTATCGGGGAGTGCATCACAGCCGAAAAATAGCAGATTGTCGGGATAATTGATCGATCGTGATCAGGAAGATGCTAACGGATTAAAATATCTTTTTGTAAGATGGATCCGTTTTTAAAATCTCATGTTATGGTATCTTGAAAAAGTTAATGTTGCTGCAAACCGTAAACCGGTTATGTAATCAGTTGGAATAACGGATGTTGCGCTTTATTTATAATATACAATTAATAAGCATGTAGCAAGGCTTTTCGACTATAAACAAACCGTCTGCGTCTCAACAATCTTTTGTCAGGTCTTGCGTATAAAAATTCATCGAAAACTTACCGCATGATAGTCCGCAAATACCTGATTCCATCGATGTTGCTGATCATGGGATGTCCTGCACAAGCTCAACCGGCAGCGTCATATGATTCGCTCAGTCCGGAAGAGCTGATGAATGTGAAGATTACCGTAGCTTCTGTTAAAGAGCTCACGCCAAGACAATCTCCCGGCATCATCACCTGCATAACGGCTAAGGATATACAAAATCATGGAGTCCGTGATCTGATGGAAGTACTTCGTCATGTACCCGGTTTTAAATTTGGGATGGATGTTGAAGGTGTTGTTGGGCTTGGTGTTCGGGGTACATCCGGCCGACGAGCGGGATTTTAGTATTTACAGTATACCGCAGGAGGAGGATATGCATTTGGGACTGGCTCGTTGTAAAACAAATGCGATGTTGCTTTGTATTCCAGAGGACGATTACCGGTAGTTGGACCTGATTTATTCTGTCTACTTCGTATTCTTCCGGCAAGTGATGCTGTTTTGATTGTAATCATTGTCTTTTGTATCTTGGTCAGGTCAAACCTGAGCCATGAAACGTATTGTCTTCTTAATTTCTTTAGTTGTTTTATCCCTGCAGATGTCTGCGCAGGATACGCACCGGATGCATCCATCCGAGCGGTCGCTGATCCCTTCATATATGGGGCAGGTAGCTTCCCGTTCAGCGTCAGGTGTGCTGAATACCGTACCTCCGGCTAGTCCGGTTCGTACTATTGCGGAATGGGAAGAACTACAGGCGCTTATGGTAGGCTGGCGATCATATCCTTCTATCCTTCGTCAGATTGTGGCCGCAGCGAAACAGCAAACCCGGGTCATTGTGGTCTATGCTTCGCCCGATTCTCCTGCTTCACTCACTGCCTATCTCGCTGCCGGCGGGGTGGATACCGTGAATGTAACGTTTCTGAATGCTCCTGTAAATTCTGTTTGGTCGAGGGATTATGGCCCCTGGAGCGCATATACAAATGATGTGGATACCCTGATCACCATCGATTGGATCTACAATCGTCCGCGCCCTGCCGATGATGCAATCCCTTCTGTCATTTCTTCACATATTAATACACCCATCTATCAGACTACGGTAGCACCCAACAAATTGGTGCATACAGGTGGTAATTTTATGACAGATGGCTTTGGTACCGGTTTCTCGTCCGAGTTGGTGGTCGATGAAAATGGTCCCGGTGGTGGATTCGGCCTCAGCCTGACATCGGCAGATATTGACAGTATAATGTTAAAGTTTATGGGCATCAACCGTTATATCAAAATGACAACCCTGCCCTATGACGATATTCATCATATCGATATGCATATGAAATTGCTGGATGAAGAAACCATCCTGATGGGTCAATACCCATCCGGTATTTCAGATGGTCCCCAGATTGAAGCCAATCTGCTGTATGTGCTGAATAACTTTAATTCCGTTTTCGGTACGCCGTATAAGGTCGTTCGTATTCCTATGCCTGATGATAATAACCTTTGGCCCAGCAATGGCGGTGATTATTTTACCTATACCAACAGCTCCATCATCAATAAGGGGATCATCGTGCCGGTGTATGGTGTGCCTGAAGACTCTATTGCCTTGCAGATTTATCGTGATCAGATGCCGGGATATACAGTAACTCCTATCAACTGTACGTCTATGATTGGTGCATTGGGCGCCCTTCATTGTATCACAAAGGAAGTCGGGACAGCCGATCCTTTGCTGATTTCTCATCAGCCTCTGGAGAATACAACCGATACTGTAAACGATTATTTCGTGCCGGCCTTGATTAAACACCGAAGTGGTATAAATGCATCTGTTGTTTACTGGACAACAGATACAGCTTTGGGATGGACCGCCGCATCTATGGTGCCTATGGCAATGCCTGATCGCTATTTCGCTTCTATCCCTGCTCAATCTCCGGGAACAACCATCTATTATTATATCAGTGCTACGGCAAACAGTGGTAAGTCGCAAGTCCGACCCATGCCCGCTCCTTCGGGCTGGTGGAAGTTTACCGTGACAGGAACCACAGGGCTTATGCAGAATAATGAAGTGGTGTTCTCCTCACCATTCCCTAATCCTGCAAAAGCCATTACCTGTGTTCCGTTTTATCTTTCGCAAGCCGGTTTTATAAAAGCCGAATTGCTGGATATGCATGGTCGTGTGGTGCAGGTGCTGCATGAAGGCCGTATGTCTTCCGGAGAGCAGCGGATTTTCGTAGATGCCTCCACGTTAGCGGATGGAATTTATATGGTACGGTTCAATGGTACAAACAACAACGTTCGGTTGATGGTTGCCCATTAAAGGATGGTTCAGTCGGTCCGACGTTTTCCTGTACGATGGCTGGGACTAACCATCAGCCTGCATGTTTTGTTTCATCTGCCCTTCATTCATTTGCCGCCCTGCAGCATTCATGTCTGGAGGCAGTGTAATACACTCGCCGTCGCCAGAAATTTCTTTGAAGAGGATAATGATATCCTCCGGCCGCGCGTCGATAAACGCCTCGATACCGAAGGGGTAACCGGCATGCAGTTTCCGGCTTACGAATGGGGACTGGCGCAGATATACCGGATAACCGGTGAGCACTATTGGGTTCACAGGGTCTGGTCCTTGCTGATATCTTCCCTCACACTGGTTTTTATCTTTTCTTTTTTCAGAAAATATGCTGATGATGCGCTTGCAGGGTTAATTGCTGCCTGGGTGATGTGCTGGTCACCGGAATGGTTCTACCACAGCATCAACGCGCTTCCCGACATACTGGCGATGATGTTTGGTGCAGGTGCTCTTGTCGCTTTTTTATCCTGGCAGTCACGGAGAACATCCACCTTACTTTTTGTGACTTTTTTAATGATTACCTTATCCGGTTTGATTAAAATCCAGTATGGTCTTTTCGGTTTGATCATCGTGATGTTGTTGCTGCAGGATTTTTTCAACGAGAAGGTCTCCCGGCAGATATTAGTTGCCTGGAGTTCAGCGGGACTTTTATCTGCTGCAATTGTCCTGAGCTGGTATCAGTATGCCAACGGACTCATTGAAAAATCCGGGCTGTATGACTTTGTGCTGCAATTGAGACCGGTAACCGGTGGCTTCAGTGAAGCCATTCGCGTCGTCCGGAAAAATCTGATCAGCGACCTGCCGGAATTACTACTAAACTATGCCGGTTTTGTATTGCTCTTATTGGGAGTGGTTGCCTGGTTTCGTTCAAATGAAAAGCGATCATGGATAGCCTTTCCCTCCTTTATCCTGTTTATCATCTGGTATGTGCTGATGCTTGAGCAGATGAAAGTGCATCAGTATTATATGCTGCCGCTGATTTTTCTCTGTATATTTCCCGTTCTGCATGCCGCCAGATGGTTATTAAAGAACGGCCGGCAAGGTATACTTTATGGATTACTGCTCCTGATGCCGATACTGGCAGCCATTCGTATCCTGCCCGCGCGATGGCTGAAGGCTGATCTCGGAATTCCAGCCGCCTTTGCTGATGAACAACAACTGCAATCGCTGATACAGGCAGTACCTGCAACGGACCGTGTTATTACCGTACCGGATAAATCCGGTTGTATCTGGTTGTATTTTTTACATAAAAAAGGTTTTGCGTATGAGGATGCTACCATGTTCGAAACAGCAGCAACGGGCAACAGTAAATTAATGCAGTTTAAAATCAGAGGTGCCCGATGGGTATACATGCCGGAGCGTTTTCTTCCTGCCGGGCATCCTGTTTTGCAATCCGGATTGGAGCTGGATACTATAATTGGTGGTATTTCAATTTATAGCATTCGTTAACGCACGTGTCAATTTCATTGACCTGTTTTCGATAGTTGGTCAGTCTGTATTCGAATGCCTAAACCATTGAAGGTAATACCAGTTTGTAAGGTCATGTGTGGCGGTATTGTGCGGTTATTCAACCGTTTTTTTCGAAGCCCGACCTTGTAAGATTTTGTTAATCAATAATTTAAAACTTATAGATGACTTATTTCCACAGAATTGTTAATTTCTTTACCTTTGCACCCCTTGCAGCCATTCCATGGATGCAGGATAAATCGTTCTGAAATGGCTGAATCACCCTACCTACTCAGATTCGTTCAGTTACCTGCCGGAACCCATGAATTCACCTTTCGGATAAATGGTGATTTCTTCCGTGAACGGGGAAACGCGATCATCCGGGATGCTGATATTCAGGTAAAAGCAACACTGCTGAAAGGCTCAGGGGCTATGCAGCTTCTCCTTGAAATAGAAGGAGATGCGGAAGTAGAATGTGTACGTTGTCTGGAACCGTTCAGGCTCCCGGTCTTTATTGAGAAAGAACTGGTTGTCAGAATGGTAGACCATCCGGAGAATGAAGACGATGACGATGATGCCATCCATGTCGCCAAAACAGCGCATGAGATGGAATTGTCAAATACATTCTATGATTTCATCTGTCTGGAGGTGCCATATAGTCCGGTTCATCCGGATCAGGAGGATGGAAGTGATGGGTGTAATCCGGAGGTAGTGAAACATCTGCAGCAACCGGAAAAACCGAATCAAAGCGAAGCAGATACTCCCGCAGATGACCGCTGGGCTGCGCTCCGCAAAATCAAGTTGAACTAAGTCAAAATACAATTATAATTTAAGTCATGCCAAATCCTAAGCACAAACACTCGAAGTCGAGAAGGGACAAACGTCGTACGCACTACAAAGCTACTGCTCCAACCCTGGCTATTGATCCGACTACCGGCGAAGCTCATCTCTGGCACCGCGCGTACTGGCACGAAGGAAAACTGATGTACAAAGGGAAAGTAGTAATGGAGCGTGGTGTTTAAGCCGGCTGCTGCTTTCAATGTATTCAATTAACTTCGTCAGCACGTATTGCCCTTGATGAAAATTGGGATAGATATTATGGGAGGCGATTACGCTCCGAACGAAATCGTTCTGGGTGTGATACAGGCGCTCTCTGAGTTGCCGGCTGATACCCGTCTGGTGCTCTTCGGTGATGAAGTTGCTATCCGCGACCTCTTCAGCCGTGAGGGTCATGACGTTTCTGTGGTCGACATCGTTCACACCACCCAGGTGATCGGAATGGAGGAGCATGCAACCCGTGCGATTCCAACGAAGCCTGATTCCAGCATTGCCCGCGGTTTTGAGTACCTGAAGGCCGGTAAAATAGATGCCTTTGCCGGTGCCGGTAACAGCGGAGCGATGATGGTAGGTGCGATGTTCAGTGTGAAAACTATTCCCGGTATTCAACGCCCTGCGATCTGTTCGGTGGTTCCCAAGGAAGATGGTTCCTGGGGTGTTTTCCTGGATGCAGGAGCGAATGCCGATTGCAAGCCGGAACATCTGCAGCAGTTTGCTATTCTCGGAAGTCTCTTTCTGGAACACGTATATGGTGTGCCCAAACCAAAGGTTGGGTTGATGAACATCGGTGAGGAGGAAGAGAAAGGGAATATGGTTTCTATCGCCGCCCACCAGTTGCTAAAAAATACCCGTGAAATCAATTTCATCGGCAATATCGAGGGGCGTGATCTTTTTAATGATAAAGCGGATGTCATCGTTTGTGATGGATTTACCGGTAACGTGATCCTTAAACTGGCAGAGTCTTTTTACAGCCTGATCCGCCGTCGCAAAATCAAAGACGAATATTTCGATCGGTTCAATTTTGAGATTTACGGAGGTACGCCGGTGTTAGGTGTCAATGCTCCGGTCATCATAGCTCATGGTATTTCCAATGCGAAAGCCATAAAGAACATGATTCATATTACGCGGAAGGTCACGGCAGCCGGACTTACCGAGAAAATTACCCAGGCTGTTCATGAAAGCATTTCGAACTGATATGAGCAAGGTAAGAGCGGCCATTACTGCTGTGAATGCATGGGTGCCACCGGATGTGCTGACCAACACGGATCTCACCAAAATGGTGGATACCAATGAGGAGTGGATCGAAACCCGGACCGGCATCAAAGAACGTCATATTCTGAAGGGGGCCGGCCTTGGCAGCTCCGATATGGCGGTACAGGCCATCCTGCCCTTGCTGAAAAAGCGGGGAATTGGTGCTGAAGAGATCGAGTTGATCATCTGCGCTACTACTACTCCGGATATGCAGTTCCCCGCTACCGCGAATATCATTGCTGATAAAATCGGTGCGGTAAATGCCTGGGGGTATGATGTGAATGCAGCCTGCTCGGGATTCATTTTTGCGTTGTCCACTGCGACGAAGTTCATCGAAACCGGTACACATAAAAAAGTGCTGGTGGTGGGAGTTGATAAGATGTCGAGTATCATCGATTATACCGATCGCGCGACCTGTGTGATTTTTGGCGATGGCGGTGGCGCGGTGTTGCTCGAACCCAATAACGAAGGCAACGGAATTATGGATTCTATCCTGCGCGTTGATGGTTCGGGGAGAACATTCCTGCATCAGAAGGCGGGTGGTAGTGTGAAGCCGGCGACAGCGGAAACCGTTGCTGCCCGCGAGCATTATGTGTATCAGGAGGGTCAGACTGTTTTTAAGTTCGCTGTAACGAAGATGGCAGATGTGAGTGCTGAAATTATGGAGAAGAATCACTTGAAGTCGGAAGATATCTCCTGGCTGATTCCGCATCAGGCCAACAAGCGCATTATTGATGCGACCGCCCGGCGCATGGGTCTTCCCGACGAAAAGGTAACGCTCAACATCGAACGCTACGGAAATACTACTAACGGAACCATTCCGCTTTGCTTATGGGAGTGGGAGAAGAAGTTTAAAAAGGGCGATAATATCATCATC
>JBIIHN010000057.1:0-7822 GCA_044235745.1 Bacteroidia bacterium | reverse complement strand
TATCAGCTTCTTGTTGATAAAATTGTCGAGTGAATTATCATCAATCAGCATCACAGATTGATACCGTGCCTTCCCGGTCTCTGACTGATGTGCTTCTGACAATTGGCTTAAAGTATTACTGCTCATTTGAATTGGATCTTTTCTCTGCTTTAACTTTATGTTTGAATTTGGATGTTTGAAAGGTTTGTTGATGCTTGTAACGAAAGCCTGTGAAATCTTGTTCGATAAAAAAACATGACGTCTTACATAATTCTTGCAGTTAATCTTACATTTCTTACAATATGAGGGTAATCATTTACTTGTTACGGCTGGTATAAAAACAGGAACAGCCGGCATTCGCCAACTGTTCCCTTCAAACCAACCAACAGCCTAACAGGTGTTTATCCTGCCATCCGAAGCTTTTGTTTAACGGTCTCCGGTACTATCGTTTCCACGTGATAGCCATAGAGTCCGACATATCCGGCCTCAGGATAAGGTACCATATCAAACCAGATGTTTAGTCCGCTGAAGGTGACCTTGAACTCCGTGGGCCGTTGTTCATTAAACGCGAAGTTGAATTCAGGGTTGGACTTCAGGACGGCAGCAGGTATTTTACCGCCCTTGTGACATTTCCATTCCCCTAAGAGTGGAAGAGCTGTTAAGTTAGCGTCGATCAGGCGCTTGTTGTAATCAAAGCGCATCACGGGAAACATGTCCCGATCGACGTTTGTCTTTTTTGTTTTATTCATTGTTTGCTGAGTGGCTTGCACTGCAATGTTACAACCCGGGTAATGGTACCGGGATGTAAAAACTATAATAAACTTACAGGTCTGTTTTGTGTATTAGACTTATCCCTTCGTACCTTTGCCACATCTTAACTAAAAAAATATACTATGCCATATCCGGAACAACTTTGCGCTCCTATGCGATTAGAACTCACAGGAGCAGGTTTTACAGAGCTGAAAACTGCTGCTGATGTTGATGCGACCATACCCACCGCAAAGGGTACTACACTGCTGGTAGTGAACTCGGTGTGCGGTTGTGCTGCCGGTGCAGCCCGCCCCGGTGTTAAACTGGCGCTCTCCAGAACTGAATCCCGCCCGGATCACCTCGTGACCGTTTTCGCCGGTCAGGAAGCCGAAGCAACTGCTCAGGCCCGTAAATACCTGGCTCCATTTCCTCCTTCTTCTCCCGCAGTTGCCCTCTTCAAAGATGGTAAGCTGGTTCACATGCTCGAACGTCATAACATCGAGGGTCATTCGGCAGAAATGATTGCTGAAAATCTGAGTGCGGCCTTTGAAGAATTCTGCGCAGTTAAAGCATAATTAAGCTAAATTCTTACAAAAAAACGGCCTGTTCGGGCCGTTTTTTATTTGATTATTGGGGCTTGTTAAGGTTAAACGGGCATCGTCCTTGTTCCTCCAGTGTCTTTTGGATGATTTCATACACCTTATCCCGCAAAGCCGGTGCGTCAGCTTCCGTTAAACCTGTTGTGGGGATCGCTTCATGCACTACAATACGCGAACATCCTGGACGTAACAATAAACTTTCGCGTTTATTATCCGGAAACAATCTCCAGTTATCGAGAAAAGTCACCGGTACAATAGGTACCTGCATTTCAATCGCCAGCCGGAAAGCCCCACTTTTAAAAGGACCAAGTTGCGGAGAATGCGCCGGTATCGTTCCTTCGGGAAAAATGGCAATGCTGATGCCCTTACGTAGATCTTTTCGTGCCCTTTTGTAGGCCTTGTGGGAGTCTTTGACGCTGCTGCGATCCACTGAAATGTTCATTCGTCTGAAAAAGATACCGAACATCGGTATCTTTTTTAATTCTGCTTTACCCATGAAATGGAAGTAGTTGGGGAAGGCAATATTGGCGGTCAGGATGTCAAGATAGGAGCCATGGTTGGGTGTGATGATATAGGCTTTTCCCGGTTCCGGCTTGCCTTCCCTGCGGATCCGGTACCAGATGCCGGTACTGAAAAGAATCCAGTGCGCCCAGATTTTCTTTAACCGCCAGGCATAGGGAAACCACGCTTCACGGCTAAGCAGGATTAGAAAAACAGGGTACAGGGGCAGAAAAAACAGAAAACCGCTCAGGAAGAACCAATAACACCAGGTTCTTCGCAATAGAAACGATAGCTTTTTCACAGGTGCAAAGATACCAAAGTATTTTTCTTCCATTATTTTCACCGTGTGAACCGTTTAAAGATAAAGCAGGCAATTCGCGGATGGACAGGGGTTTTTCTTGCCGCCACCCGACATCCGATCGCCCTTAAGGCAGAAGAACGGTTTCCGGGTCTGTTTCGGTGGATTGTTCTTCGGTTTGATCCCCACCATTTTCGTGGACTTCCGTTCACGGTTTTATGCATGGGTGTGTTGCTGAATATGTTGGTGTTGAGTGAGCTGGCGGAAGAGGTGATTGAGATTTCTCAACTCAGGAAACTGGATCTGGCCATTGTGGATTTTTTTCATCAGTACAGATCAGAACAGTTTGCGGGATGGATTTTTGCTTTTACCCGTTTATGCAGTTCTCCCGCTGTATTAGCTATTGCGGGTATGCTCACATTTTTTGCTGTTTGGCGTCGGCGTTTTCATGCATTGGTGGCTATCCTGGCTGCGCTGGCTGCCAGTAGTATAACCGCATTTCTGGGCAAGATCTATTATCGGATTCCGCGTCCGGTTAATGAGGCCTGGTATGAAGAATTCTCCTGGTCATTTCCCAGCGGTCATGCTACGGTTGCCGTCGCCTATTACGGAGTATTATTTTATCTGCTGGTGCATCATGTGCATTCGCAAAGTCTGAAACGATTGATTCGAATCCTTGCGATCGGCTTCATCCTGCTTATGGGTTTTAGCCGCATCTATCTTTGTGTACATTACCTGTCAGATGTGCTGGCCGGTTATGCTATCGGGTTATTATGGTTTCTGTTTTCTGTTTCATTGTTATCGTGGCTGGATTTCCGGAAGGATATTCGTGGAGTCTGATCGGTTGTTTATCTTCGCGGCATGAATGAAATTGTTGTCAGCGGTATTCGGAGCACCGGTAATCTGCATCTTGGAAATTATTTCGGAGCAGTGAAGAATTTTCTGCGGATGCAGGAAGAGAATAATTGTTTTTTCTTCATCGCCGATTATCATTCGCTGACTACACATCCAAACCCGGAGAATCTCCGGAATAATGTGCGTCAGGTGTTGGCAGAGTATCTTGCCTGTGGTATTGATCCTGAAAAAAGTACGGTCTACGTGCAAAGTGATGTGCCGGAGGTAACCGAGCTTTATCTCCTGCTCAATATGAATGCCTACGTGGGCGAACTGGAACGTGCAACCACCTTCAAGGAAAAAGTGCGCAAGCAACCCGATAATGTGAATGCCGGCTTGCTGACCTATCCCGTGCTGATGGCTGCAGATATCTTATTGCATCGGGCCGCGAAGGTGCCGGTGGGCAAGGATCAGGAACAGCATCTGGAAATGACGCGGCAGTTTGGGAACAGGTTCAACCGTATGTATAAGGTTGATTATTTCCCTGAGCCGGTGGCGTATAATTTCGGTGAGCAGCTTGTGAAAGTTCCCGGCCTTGATGGGTCCGGAAAAATGGGCAAGTCAGAGGGAGAGGGAAATGCGGTGTTTTTGTTTGATACGGATGAGGCCTTGCGTAAAAAAGTGATGCGTGCTGTTTCCGATTCCGGTCCTACGGAGCCCAATGCACCAAAGTCGGAAGCCGTACAAAACCTGTTTACGTTGATGTCATTGGTTTCGGAACAGGCTACGATGGAGTTTTTCGAAAACGCTTATAACACCTGTAGTATCCGCTACGGAGATATGAAGAAACAGCTGGCGGAGGATATGATTCGCTTTATCACGCCGGTGCGCAGCCGCATTCAGGAAGTGCTCAAGGATGAAGAATATCTGACCGCCGTGATGAAAAGAGGCAAAGAAAAAGCGCAGTCCTCAGCGGCCCGGACCGTCAGAGAAGTGCGCGAAATAATGGGTATCCGTTATTGAAACGGATAGCAGATTTTCAGATCGGTGTGACCGAACGGATAAACTTTACATTGATTTTTTCCATCAGCGATTTGCAGAATTCATAGTTGCGTTGTGCAACCGCTTTTCTGAACGAGTTTAAATTCTGTAGGGAGATGAAATAATAGTCGCTTTTGTAAAACGTGCTGTCAACTTGTTTGTCAATGATACCATACTTGACAGCACCGTTAATCAATTCGAATTTTGCAGTAATGTTGAGGTGTGGTTCGATTTCGTTACCTTTCATAGAGTGGAGGTTTGCTTACATCTTCTACGCAAAATACATCCGATAGTTTTAAAAAATGACGGATTGTTCGGTTAACCTTACATTAATCAGGTCATTTTTTCAAACATCATGACTCTCCTCCGTTAATAACCGGCAAGCGCTTAATGTTTATTTCAAATCTGACTTACTTTTTGTTTACAGGATCTCTGTAAAAGCGGATCAGATCTGTGCTTCCTACTGCGGTAAATCCTGCACTGCGCAGCATGGTGATGAGTTGTCCCCGGTGGTAGGTGCTGTGATTCATTACATGCAAAATGATTTCTTCTATGGTATTTTGGTAGGCTGTACCATCCAGCGAATGAAAAGTAATGAGGGCGTGTTCACCGTTTTCTTTCAGGTTTTCGCAAAAGTTTACAAAGTCGTCTGAATTTGTGTTTACCGCCGATACGGCTTCTTCCAGACTTCCGGTGAAACCCTGACTCGGCCAGGCATTCACCGATGTTCCCATCAGGCGTTTGTACCAGATCACCTGTGCATCCCAGAGATGATACAGCGTTTTCCGGATGGTGGGGAAACTGCTGTTTAATGGTTCGTCGGCTATAACAGGACCTGCTTCAAGGAGGTATTGCCCCATCCGCCGGTTGGCCCATACATTATATCGGGAAAGGGTTGACAGGTGTTGCTTCATAACATCGGAAGACTTTTCGTGCATTTAAATCAAAGGTCGCGGTTGATGAGCGGCATATCCAGCACCTTTTGCAGGTAGCGTTCATGGGTGGTGAATTCCAGCGCCTGGGCATGGCGTGTATGATGCATATCGCTTCCCAAAGCTCCGATGATTTCCATGTCGATCAGCTTTTCTGCGATCCGTTTGGCATCCGGACCATAATACCCACTGAGTGAGTTCAGGTTTAGCTGGAGGATAACACCCATCTCGTAAAATCGCCGGTATTGTTCCAGGTCACGATACCAGAATGGATACCGCTCGGGATGGGCTAATATCGGACGGTAGCCAAGTACCTGAGAGCGGAAAAAAACCTCGCTTACGCTGTCGGGTGGATTGATATAGGACACCTCCATCAGCAGGAAATTGTCGCCGAAGGTGAGTAGCTTCTCCTCTTCCATTTTTCTGCTGAATCCGTCGTCGATGTAATACTCTGCCGCTGCTTCGATGGTGACAGGAATCCCCGCTTCTTTCACTGCTGCACGAACGGTGTCAAGTCCGCTGAGGATGATTTCGGGGGTGTTCCGGAAATAGTCGCTCATCACGTGCGGAGTCGTGATGAGTTTTTGATACCCCTTGCTATGGAGGAAACGGATCAGCTCCAAACTGTCTTCAATGGTCTTGGCGCCATCATCAATTCCCGGGATGAGATGAGAGTGCATGTCGGCATGCAGCGTGGATAAATCGATGGCTTCAGCCAGCGTAGGCGCCGGCGAGGAAGAAAACCTGCGGAAGAGAGATTTAAGCATGCACGAACACTTTTCGGAACCACGCTACCGTTAGCTCAAGACCTTCATTCAGCTGGTAACGCGGGGCATATCCCAGCAAATTCTTTGCCATAGAGATGTCTGCCAGAGAGTTTTTTATATCTCCTTTACGATCAGGATGGTATTCCGGTTGCTTTCCGCACCCGGTAATTTTCGCTATCTGCCGGTAAAGTTCGTTGACTGAGCTTCTTTCGCCCACCGCAATATTGTAAACCTTGTTGCAGGCGTCCTTGTTGTTGGTGAATAATGCCCGGATATTGGCCTGTACGGCATTCTCTACAAAGGTGAAGTCACGGCATTGCTCACCATCTCCAAAAATCACCGCGCTCTTATCATTCAGAAGGGCATTCATGAACAGGGGAATTACCGCGGCGTAAGGACCGTTGGGATCCTGATTCGGTCCGAAAATGTTGAAGTAGCGAAGGCCGATGCATTCCAGCCCGTAATTCAGTGCAAATACACCTGCATATAACTCGTTGGTGTACTTGGATACTGCATAGGGCGAGAGTGGACGGCCAATCCGGTGTTCCACCTTGGGCGACTCATTCAGATCTCCATAAACAGAACTCGAGCTGGCATAAACGACACGCTGAACACCGGCGTCACGGGCGGCGATCAGTATATTCAGGTATCCTGTGGTATTGGCATCGCTGGTGGCAATGGGATTGCGGATGGAACGTGGTACGGAGCCCAAAGCAGCCTGATGGCAGAGATGCGTCATTCCTTCACAGGCGCGCAGACAGTCTTCCGGACGGGTAATGTCGCCCTCCATAAATTCGAATGCCGGATTTTCCATAAAAGGCTCAAGGTTTCGAATGAAACCATTACTCAGATTATCCAATACGCGAACCTTGCCGGCACCGTGATGTAAAAGATATTCTACAATATTGGATCCAACAAACCCCGCGCCACCGGTTACGAGTACGGATACTTTACGAAGGTCACAGGTGTGATAGGACTGGCTGTAAAGATTTTGCGTCGACATGTACTCAACAAAAGTAAAATAAAAAAGCCAACTGATACCGTTTTTACCGGAACGGGAGTCAATTGGCCTGAAGTGTTGCTGATGCCTGATTTACCGCAGTTCGTATTGTTGCTGGTAGTAGTTTTTATATTCGCCGGAGGTTACGGCGTTGATCCAATCCTGATGACTGAGGTACCAGTCCACTGTTTTTTCAAGTCCTTCTTCAAATTGGAGTGAAGGCTTCCAGCCGAGTTCATGCTGTAGTTTTGAGGAGTCAATGGCATAGCGCAGGTCATGTCCGGCCCGGTCTTTCACAAACGTGATGAGTTGAGCAGAAGTGCCCTCCGGCCTTCCCAGTTTGCGATCCATGATTTTGCAAAGCAGATGGATCAGATCAATATTTCTCCATTCGTTATGTCCGCCGATGTTGTAGGTGTCACCGTTCTTTCCGTTGTGATAAATCACATCGATGGCGACGGCATGGTCTTCTACAAACAACCAGTCGCGAATGTTTTCGCCTTTGCCGTATACCGGTACGGGTTGGTTGTTGCAAATGTTGTTTATTGCGAGCGGGATGAGTTTTTCAGGGAACTGGAAAGAGCCGTAGTTGTTAGAGCAGTTGGAGATAACCACAGGCAAGCCATAGGTGTCATGATAGGCACGCACCAGATGATCGGAGCTGGCTTTCGATGCAGAGTAGGGGGAGTGCGGGTCGTAGCGGGTTTCTTCGGTGAAATAACCGCTTTCGCCCAATGACCCATACACTTCATCGGTGCTGATGTGATAGAATCTTTTTCCTTCAAAGTTTCCATTCCAGCTGTGCTTTGACGCGTTCAGGAGATTTACGGTACCAACGATATTGGTCATGATGAACTCCATCGGATTGGCGATACTCCGGTCTACATGCGATTCAGCGGCCAGATGAATGATGCCATGAAACTGATATTTCTGAAATAGTTGGTTGATAAATTCGGTATCACATATATCACCTTTGACAAACGTGTAGTTGGAAGCATTTTCAATATCCCGCAGGTTGGCGAGATTGCCGGCATACGTTAGTTTATCGAGGTTGATAATATGATAGCCTGCATAGTTTTTTACAAAGTGACGCACTACATGTGAGCCGATGAATCCGGCTC
>JBIIHN010000056.1:0-7837 GCA_044235745.1 Bacteroidia bacterium | reverse complement strand
TTCTTCTCCAGTTCCTTATGGATATCCTGCGTTCCGCAAATAAACCGTACACTGCTCATCCCGAAGCCATGTGTGTCGATGGCGTGTTTGGCAGCTTCGATGACTTTTGGATGGGAGCTGAGTCCGAGGTAGTTGTTCGCGCAGAAATTAATGACTTCAAGCCCATTGGCGCTGATATCCGCACCTTGTGGAGTGGTGATGATGCGCTCTTGTTTGTAAAGACCGGCTTCTTTGATTTCCTGTAGTTCTTTTTCGAGAACAGGGCGGAGAGTTTCGTACATGATGACGTTGTTGAGTTGCAAAAATACGATGTTCGTTAGTATGCCTGAAATGCCCGGGCGTATTTTTGATATCCTCTTTCCGGCTCGACCCGGTAAGATGTGGCCGGCCATTATAATTCTCCGTTTTTCAGCCGCTAATCTTATATTTGCTGTGATGATTCACTGCACCGGAGTACCGTTTTCATTCTTTTTCGTGCTCCTGCTCTTCGCTGATTCTTTGATTGCACAACCCGGCAGTATGTCCGTTCACGATACTGTCATTTCCAGATCCGGTGGCAGAGACGTGTACACTATCCGTTTTCCCGGCGGCGATCGTGCCATACAGCGTTTTAAAGACGGGAAAAAGGATGGCGTGCAGGAATTGTACGGGCAGAATGGTAAACTCGCGATACGCGATGAGTGGAAAAAAGGCTTCCGGAATGGCACCTTGCGGCGATATGACAGGAATGGTTTGCTGACGGAAAAGGAGCAGTATGTGTTTGTGGAAGATTCAGGTAAGTCGTATCAGTCCGGCTGGAAAGAGGAGTATGTGAACGGTCGTTTGCGGAAGCGGCAGAAGTTGGCCTTCGATATGCCGGATGGTATTCTGGAAGAGTTTAGCCCGCAGGGTCAACTGGTGTACAGAGTGTTTTACACGCTGGGACTGGAGAATGGTCTGGAGGAAAAATACAGTAACAGCGCACAACTGTTGCTGAAGGGTTTTAATAAGATCGTTATCCGAAATGGTAAAAAAGTTTCGGTTCCGGATGGTGAGTGGAGTAGCTGGAATAATGATGGTGTTCAAACTTCGGTTACACGTTACCGTGAGGGGGTGAAAGATGGTCGGTCCGTTGAGTTTTATCCGGATGGTAAAAAGAAAAGTGAATTTGAATATAAACGCGATAAGCCGCACGGTCAGCTGATGACCTGGTTTGCGAATGGTTTTCAGGAGAGAGTAGAGATACAATATGCAGATACTGTGTTGAACGGGAAACGACAGGCTTTTGTGTTCGATGGTGAACGACGACATTATTTTCAGAATGGAAACCTGCAATTGCGGGAGTTCTGGACGATGGGTGTTAAACAGGGGACATTTGAGAAGTTTTATGAGAACGGTAAACTCCGGGAACGGGTGACCTATCGGGCGAATCTCAAAGAGGGAAAAGAAGAATATTTTGATCAGGAGGGGAAATTATCCTCTGAAACATTTTATGTCATTCGCCAGGTTGGTGATTCGCTGGTTTCAGCGAGAGATGGTGCTCAAAGGTCATGGAAAAAGGGTGTGCTTGTTTCGGAGACCTTTTTTGTGAACGATGCTGAGAACGGTGTCCGCCGGCAATGGTTTGAAAATGGTACACCGGCGAGTCAGTATGAGGTGGAAGATGGCATTTTTTCAGGCGATTTCAGTGAGTTTTACGAGTCCGGCAAATTGAAAAGAAAGGGCAGATATAAACGACTCGCGCATACAGGAGGTTCACGTAAGTATACCCGTGCAGGATGGCAGTATTCCTATGATGAAGATGGATATTTGCTGGCTAAATATTGGCCGGATACATTGGACAATACGCTGTTAACGGTGACGTATAGCCGAAATAAGTTACAGCAATTTGATTATAACAGGATGTTATCGGTCGCCTGCTTTCCGGATGGAAGTCTGAAGTCGTTTGTCCTGCGGAATATCTACGGACAGGAAGTGTCCGCACTATGGTTTTTCCTTAATCATCGTATCCGCAAGTATGCTTTCGGAGATCCGGGGAAGGGGGTAGTCAATACCTTGCTCTTTGATGATGAAGGTCGTTATGTTTCTCAGGCATCTATGATGCATGAGCAGGCCGATAGTATGCGGTCGTCGGCGGAAGTAGTTCGAAAGATATTATCGGTAATTCCGCAGGATCTGCACGAGCACCCCTTCTTTACCGACTCGGTTCGTCAGGGGACATATGTTTTGAAATACAGGAATGGAGCGGACATGGCAAGAGTTAATTTTAAAGCGGATCTTCCCGAAGGCGATTGGCTCCTGCTGGATCCCCTGACAGCAGATACGTTGATATATCGTTTTTTTGTGAACGGAGAAGAACGTGGATATTACGTTGATAAATTCGGTGGTTCTGTAGTGTTACGACGTGGCCGGATGCCGGATAAAGATAAGCCGGGATGGGAGGAGACCTATACGGTAAAAGGAGTGCCGGTTCAAAGCATAAAGTACAAAGTAAGCAGAGGGAATTATTATGAACGGACAGAGTATCACGAGAACGGACGGGTCAAGTCCTTTGTGAACAATGAAACCGGCGCCAACAGTTCGTATGCTGCGAATGGTATCCCGTTTTACATCTATGATTTTATCGGTGATTCACTGAAGCGCTATCGCGAATATCATCCCGGCTCAGAACAGCTGAAGGCATTGCGTTTCTATCGCGGCGGAAAGTTGGATAGTGTGTCATTGTCGTGGCATGATAACGGAAAATTACAGAGTGAATTATGGTACAGGAATGGTATTCGAGAAGGGAAAGCCGTTACATACGGTAAAACCGGAGATACATTGACCAGTGGAACGTATGTAAATGATCAACTGGAAGGATGGATGATGGATCGTACGGAAGGGGCTACCCGTTTTCATTACTATGAGAATAATAAACGAGTGGTGAATCCAGGTGATTATCCCTGTGCCTGCGTCGATACGCTTTATCCTTCCGGTCGGGTAAAGTTTGCTCAAACAATTGGGTCATTACTGGAGTATGAGAAGCTGCAGAATTATTTCGCGCCCTGGATGAGTGCAGCGGATAGCCTGAATTATAAATCGGTTTTCTTCACCGGACTCCAGACGGACAACAGAAATGGATCCGGCTTCGCCGGTTTTAATCTTATGCTTTTTAAAGAGTTTGCCATCGACCTTCCTGCGAATAAACAATTGCGCCTCGTGTTGAATCCTTGTCGTACTAAAGGATATATCAGCAGGCTGGAAACGACGTTGAGTTATACGGAGAATCCCCGCAGTGTGAACGTCGATTTCCGTCCTCAGCGTATCGAATTGCAGTTGATTTCAGGTCCTGTCATGTCAGCTATCCGACAGTATCCTCATCCTACATTGCTGGTGAATACCCGCGCGGTATCCTATTCAAATCCCGGAGGACTCCGCATCGATGAGTCGCCTACCCCTAACCATTGTATGACCCCGGTGCGTATCCGCAAACGTCTGCGTCTTGATCAGCTGACAGCTGATTATGCATTGTTTTCCAGACCCGATGGACTTGCAGCCGGTTATCTCTTATCGAGTAAAACGGTGAAGCAGGAAGAGCTGAAATCATTCTTCGGGATGATCTGCACCGGTGGTCAATGTTTTCTGAATTTATCAAAAAAATCTGATTCCATCGAAGTAACCGGCATCGTGAAAGCCGCACTTCTTGGAGGGGAATTTGCTGCAGGTTATCTTCAGATTCCCTATGTACGATTGGTGGATGGTCAATTATACTTCCGGTCAGAACGTCCGTTGTCGTTTAATATCAATGAAATTGAAACCCTGCTCATCAACGATGGGTTTCGCAGGGTGAATGCAACGGTGGATTCAACAGCAGGTGTAATAAATATTTATTGGTTTGCCGAATGAGAAACAGCTGGATACTTCTCTTCTTGTTTTACACTCAAACTCTGTGGGCTTCGGGAGATGTGGTGTACGATGTATATGGCGGGAAAACGTGGGCTTTGCGTCAGATATATCGGGAGACCATCGTCAAGCAGCTTAATGAAAATGTAGAAACTACATTTCAATGGTTCGCTTTTAACGATTCCGTTCAACCGGGGATAGCCAGATTGAACAGGAATTTACAACAGCTGGCTACAGCAGATTGGCTCAAGGATCCGATATATGCTCAACTCCTGACTGATTTCAGAAACCGAATGAAAGTTCAGCGGGAGATTTATTACTCACGATCAGACAATGACTATCGTAACGAATGGGCGGAAGATCCTTACCCTAAAGTTCAGGAGATGGAAGTGAAGGCGCTTGTGGTAAATCAGAACCGGGTTTGGCTGGAGCTCGTATTTACTTCGGAGACGGGCGGGCGCAGCAGAGAAGATCTGCAGGTGAGATATTACTATCAGGGTAATTTACTCACCGGTGAGCTGCGGCGGATTTCATTCGATCAGGTGTATTATAACCGGCAGGCTCTTGCCCAACTGCTTGCTCCTCTTTTTACGCAGCAGTATTTTGTACAAACTGAAAAGCTGAGTGAACGGGATAAGCGCCGCCGTTTTCCTGCAAATATTTCGGATGTAGATGGAAGACGTACGATGATCATCGAGGATGAGGATGATAATACAGCCCGTGCTGAGGATAACGAAGATGACGAATTCAGCTATAGTCCTTCCGTAAAATTAAGCAGCAAGGATAGTGCGGATATCTGCGCTGATCTTTGCGTACATCTCGAATTCCGTGAGCTTGATTTTTACCGGTATGGATGGGGTGTTATGGTCGGTTTTCAGGAAGCGACAGCATCATCGCGTGTTTACGATGGCGCATCCTTTTATCTCTTTCTCGATGGGAAAAATCAGCAGTTATTCTCGGAGATAGTGAGATTACCGGAGCTTGCACCACCGGCCATCCCTCCGGTGCATCATTTTAAAAACTTCAGTTATTTTCGGTTAACGGATGGTTTCTCTATGCTAAGGAATGCGCCGGATATTTATCGGCTGATCGATCAACAGAGAAAAGCCGATATGAAAATTCATGTGTTGGTGACGGAGAGTTATCAGCTGTTTAAAAATGACACGCGGAATTACCGGGGTCGATTTATCTCTTTATTCAACCGGGACGGAAAAATGGTGCGCAAGATCTTTCTTGATGAAAAGGCTGATACGGTTTCGGATGTCCGCTCTGTTTATAATGCTGATGGCCGTTTGACAGGTCTTTATGGATTTGGATACAGAAGGGAAGCTGAGAATAAATCCTATCGCTATGACGATGCCGGTAATCTTGTTTTTTATGAAGAGCAGGATGGGCGTGAACGAAGGCTGATCAGGTATTTTTACAATGGTCACTCGATGTTTTCGTTTTCGTCGTCGGGTAAGGAAGCGCCGGGTGAACAATTGTCGGAGATGTCTTTCGAAGGAAATGAATGTTGCTTCCGAACAGCTTGTTATAAACTAAATGATCAGTGGCAGCCTGTCATGCAGACCAAAAGAAAATATGCCCATGAGGAAGTGCATATCGGTCGGGATACTGCAGGAAACCTTGTGGAAGTTCATGCGGAAAACGACCGTTATAATTATTATTTTGAATATGATTCATTCCGGCGTTTTCATTTGTTTTCTGCTTATGAGGAGACAAAACCATTGGTGCGCTTAACATACTTTTACAAAGACGACAATCTGTTGCCGTATGAACAGCTAAAAGTATCGCTGCACGGCGGACAGGAAATCATCGAAAAGGAGGTGTATACCTGGGAAAATTATTGATTACAGCGCGTAACGTTTTCCCGGTCGCAGATGAATGACTCCTTTTAGTTCCAGTTGCAATAGTGTATTTGCAAGGCGGGAGAAGGGTAGGGCAGCCGCAGCGCTGATCGCATCAATACCACTCTCGCCCTGTTCTTTCAGAAATCCTACAATCCGTTGCTCGTCTTCATTCAGGTCCACGAATAATTGTGTTTGTACCGTTGCGTGTTTTTTCTCTTTCTCATCACGCCAGCCCATCATCCAGATGAGATCATCAGCGGAGGTGATGAGTCCTGCTTTATTATCGCGGATGTATTCATTACATCCTTTGCTGTAGGCATCCATTGTTCTTCCGGGTACAGCGAAAACATCTCTGTTATAACCGATAGCCAGATCAGCGGTGATCAACGCACCTCCTTTACCGGAGGCTTCTACCACCACTATGGCATCACAAAGTCCGGCTACAATGCGGTTGCGGGTAGGGAAATTTTCACGATCAGGATTGGTGCCGCTGGGATATTCTGTCAGCAGTCCGCCTTGTTTAATCATTCTGCTGGCCGTGGTACGATGAACCTGTGGGTAAATTCTGTCAAGGCCATGTGCCATTACTCCGATGGTTTCCATGCCTGCCCGTAAAGCAGCTTCGTGAGCACAGATATCAATACCGTATGCAAGTCCGCTTACGATCACCACGTCCATATCCTGCAATCCTTCTATCAGTTGTTTTGTCATCTCCTCCCCGTAGCTCGTAGCGGAGCGCGTACCAACAATGCCTACGTAACGGTGCCGGTTCAAATCAGCCTTCCCTTTGTGGTAAAGGAGAACCGGAGCGTCGGCACAATGATTCAGTTTTTTCGGATAGGCGGGATCGGTATAAAAGAGTGTTTCAACTTTATGCTTTCGGATGAATTCAACCTCCTGCTCTGCCTGATCCAGAACAGGTTCGGAAAACGCCTTGCGAATCCGTTTGCTTCCAACACCCGGAATCTTTGCCAGCAGTTGTTTTTTCTCACGGAATACCGCTTCTGCGCTGCCACAATGGTCGTGTAACAGGCGCGAAATGACAGGTCCGATATTGGGTAAGAGGCTGAGGGCGATCCTGTAGATCAGTTCGTTTTCCATTGTTTAAAATCACCGCCGGGATTGTGTATAAAAATCACCGATTGGGATGCTGCAAATATAGTACAATTTTGCATCTTTTGGCCAAAATTGAAAAGATGCGTATGAAGCGATTACAGAATTCCGGTTTACTTCTCGTTGTGTTCTTCTTCCTGTCGTGCGGGAACCTGATGGCTCAGCAGGGATCGGTTTCAGGAAGAGTGTTGGATGAGCGAACAAAAGCGCCATTACCGTTTGCAACGGTGCAGGCGAAAGGTACAGGCTTTGGGGCGGTCACCGATTTTTCAGGACGTTATAGTTTTCAGTTACCGGCTGGGGAGCAATCGCTGGTTTGCACCTATATCGGTTACCGTACAATGGAACGTAAGGTAATAGTAAAAGCAGGTGTGGAGTCGGTGGCAGATTTTTCAATCGGTACCGAAGATACGTCCGGTTGGAAGCCGGTAGTGGTGACTGCGGGCAGATTGGAGCAACGGATTGATAAAACGATTACGTCGATGGAAGTGTTACCGGCGCGATTGGTTGAGGCGCGCGTTGATAATAACATGGAAACTGCCATTGAACAGGTGCCCGGCGTAACCGTTATTGACGGACAGGCCAACATCCGTGGTGGAAGCGGGTTCAGTTACGGCGCCGGTTCGCGGGTGCTGGTGATGGTAGATGATCTGCCGATGATGGCCGGTGATGCCAACGATGTCAAATGGAGCTTCATTCCGATTGAACAGATGGAGCAGGTGGAAGTGTTGAAAGGTGCATCTTCCGCCTTGTATGGTTCTTCCGCGCTGAACGGAGTGATCAATATGCGGACAGTGATGCCGGGAGATAAACCTTCTACCACCGTCACCACCTTCGCCGGAATGTATGATACCCCGAAGAGTGAATATATGCGTTGGTGGGATGAAGAGCGTTTTATAACCGGAACGACCATTTCGCACAGACAGAAGATAAAAAATCTTTCCGTGGTGGCCGGCGGTCAATATTTTTATGATGATGGCTATCGCCTCGGCGAAACAGAAGTGAGATACAGG
>JBIIHN010000054.1:0-7951 GCA_044235745.1 Bacteroidia bacterium | reverse complement strand
AACAGCGGCAATTGAAGCTCAGGATAGATGCAATGTGCAAACCCTAGTTGTTCCGGATTTCCAAAGTTGATGTAGCGATAACTGATGGCCAGTGTGGGGAAACTATAGAGCGATTGCCAGTCAGTTGTCCTGTCCGGATGGAAGTGCCAGCTAAGTTCTACAGCCTGCGCATGATCTCTTTGAAGATATACTACTGATGGCCGGTGCGCCATCAAAAAACCTGTGTGAAGCCGAAGGCTCAAAGCAGACCTCCCCGGAAACCGGAGTGTGTCACCTGAAGTGGTTCCCCCTTTTGAAGGAAGGACGTTGGCCAGAATACTGAATAGGAGGAGGCAGAGCTTTTTCACGGTGGAGAGCAAAGTTAAGAAATTGAGTTGCTGTATTCTTAACTATTTTTGAAGCATGACATCGATTGAACAAAAACTGGAGGCTTTCCGCCGTTTGCTTGGTATTATGGATGAGCTGCGAGAGAAATGCCCCTGGGACCGTAAACAAACTATGCAGAGCCTTCGTTACCTGACGATAGAGGAGGTGTATGAGTTGGCGGATGCTATTCTGGAGGAAAAAAGGGATGATGTAAAAAAGGAGTTGGGGGATATCTTGTTACATGTGGTCTTTTATGCGCGGATTGCTTCTGAAACCGGTGATTTTGATATTACAGAAGTGATCAATGTTCTTTGTGATAAACTGATACACAGACATCCGCATATTTACGGTGATGTGAAGGTGTTGGATGATGAGGAAGTGTCGAGAAATTGGGAGAAGCTGAAGTTGAAAGAAGGTAAAACTTCCGTTTTGGAAGGAGTGCCGGTTTCATTACCCGCATTGGTAAAGTCAATCAGAATACAGGAAAAGGCCCGTGCTTCAGGTTTTGATTGGGAACGGCCGGAGCAGGTTTGGGAGAAAGTTGAGGAGGAATTGGCTGAATTTAAGAAGGAGGAGAGAGCAGGTCAACATGATCTTATGGAACAGGAATTCGGGGATCTTCTATTTGCACTGGTGAATTATGCCCGTTTTGCCGGAATTAATCCCGAAGAGGCGCTGGAGAAAACGAATAAAAAATTTATCAGACGATTCAGGTATATGGAGGATAGAGTCACTGAAAAGGGACAAAAACTATCCGATCTTAAGCTGGAAGATATGGACGTTTTCTGGAATGAAGCAAAATCCCGCGGACTTTGAATAGCAGATACTTTTTAAGAGTCTTGTTGTTATTGCTTGTTGGTTCTCAGTACCGTGTGTCGGCTCAGCAGGTGAAGGACACTTCGAGGCTGATGAACGGTTATATCCACTCTTATTGGATAGATACCAAAGAGTTGTTGCTTTTTCCAAAGCATTTGCAGAAAAAGGATCTCTGGTATATCGCCGGAGGGGGCGCATTGATTGGTTCCAGTTTCATTTTTGATGAGACGTTGGAGAATCAACTTAGGATTGGAAATTGGAGGAAAGATTATCCGGCCGATGTGGTAAAGTATACCCTCGAGCCCTGGGGAAGTGGTTTATATCCTGCTCTTCTTGCAGTTGGACTTTATGCCGCAGGAGCGCTGAACCATCGTTCAGATCTGCAATATACAGGAATGTTTCAAGTGAAAACATTGTTGTTGTCAATGGCAGCTTCTAGAGTTCCAAAATTTCTCATTCAGCGTCATAGACCTGGTGAAAAGATAGATGCTTTCGAATTTGATGGACCTTTCGGGGGCTTTTCTGGCAATTATTCTATGCCCAGCGGGCATAGCTTTATATCTTTTTCATGGGCTGCCGCTACTGCTTCTTCCTTTGAAGGTAAAAAAGGGCTTAAATTTGCGTTGTATTCGCTTGCAACTGCCGTTAGCTTATCTCGTGTTTACAAAGGTGAACATTGGCTGAGTGATGTGACTACGGGCGCGGTTTTGGGTTTTGCCTTCGGAAAACTATCCTGGAGAATTCAATCATTGTACGATAAAGGATCATTCAGAAAAATTAAACAATAAGCAAAAAGCATTGTTATCACTTAACTAATCTAAAATCATATGTCAAATCTATCTGTTGGGAGTCGGGCGCCTGAATTTAGCATCTATGACTCAGAAAAACAACCTCTTACCAATGAAACTATTGCCGGGAAAAACAACATTGATATTGTTTTTCCCTGCAGCATTTACCAGTGTGTGTACAAAGGAACTTTGTGCGGTTCGTGATGATCTTGCCCGCTATAATCAGTTGAATGTGCAAGTAATTGGTATTTCAACCGACACTCTTTTTACCCTTGCAAAGTTTAAAGAGGAGCAAGGACTTAACTTTACACTGGCGTCTGATTATAATAAGGAAATGTGCGCTGCCTTCGGTGCGCAATATTCGGATTTTGTGTTTGGAATGAAAGGTACATCCCGTCGTGCTGCATTTGTTATTGACGACTCGGGTGTTGTTCGTTATGCCGAGGTACAGGAATCAGCGGGAGATATTCCCAACTTCGAAGCCATTAATCAGACACTGGCTGAAATGAAGCAAACCGCTTGACCTGAATTATAAAATCATAAAGCCGGGAGATTTGAAAATCCAAACTCCCGGCTTTATTTATTTTCTAGTCTGGCGGGGCTTTCTTATTTTTGTTTCAGAAACCTGAATATGAAAAAGATAGTAGCACTCCTGTTCTTTTGCCTGTACGGCATGAACACTTACTGCCAGATTACTGTAACAAATGCTGATTTTGCATCCGCCGGCGATACTGCCAGATTTAGTACTGCCAGCCCTCTCTCAACTGTTGACCTAACCCTAACCGGTGCTAATTATACCTGGGATTTTTCATTTCTTCAACCGGTTTCTCAGGATGTCGATACCTTTCTTTCAGTTACCTCAACACCGTTTGTGTATGTACTGGTTTTTGGATTGAGCTCAAATGTTGCTAAAAAAGGATTTGATCTGTCGGCATTGCCTGCTGTACCTGTTTCTGATATTTATAACTTCTATAACAGGTCTTCCAACAACTACCGTCAAACAGGCTTCGGTGCGTCGGTGAGTGGTATTACAACACCATTGTCGTTTAACAGCCCTGATATCATCTATGATTTCCCGGTTAACTTTGGAAATATAGACTCTTCTGACAGCGATTATTCTCTTGCAATTCCGGGTCTCGCTTCTGCGGTAGGAAGCCAACGCAGAGTGAATACCGTTGATGGATGGGGAAGCGTAACAACGCCCTATGGTACTTTTAACGCGCTTCGGATTAAATCGACAATTACAGGCGAAGATTCTTTGTTCCTTGATACGTTGGGGCAGGGATTTGCGGCTCCCCGCCCTCTTACCCGTGAATATAAATGGCTTGCAAATGGTCAGGATATTCCGGTATTGGAAATAGTGACCTCCGAATTGGTAGCCGGTGTTGAAACGGTTAACTCCATACGTTACAAAGACAGTATCCGTACTACAGGATTGAATGCGATTCCATATCTCTCCGGTGAACCTGCACTAAGTCCTAATCCATCACGCAATCATGATGTTTTGGCCACCATAGATCTTAAGCAACCGGCAGTAGTTGGAATCTTTATACGAAGCATTGAAGGCAAGCTGTTGGATCAGAAATCAGTTGATTTGAACAGTGGAAAACAAAATATATTGGTGAAATCATCTTCCTTATCTTTAAGTCCGGGGGTGTATTTGGTTAGTTTTGTGGTTCAAAATGAGCAGTTTACGACACGAATGGTGGTGGAGTAGTCTCGCCGGTTGAAAGGTTAACTTTTTCCGGTTTTTGTAGAAAGTTTAATCGGATGAAGTATATTTGCATCCCCAAAAAGAAAGGTCCTTTTTGGTAAATCCCCTGCCCAGGTGGCGAAATTGGTAGACGCACCATCTTGAGGGGGTGGCGCCAACAGGCGTACGAGTTCGAATCTCGTCCTGGGCACATGTCTTCTCTACATGGAGAAGCAGTTCTGTAGTTAATTGCCCAGGTGGCGAAATTGGTAAACGTTGCGGTCTCAGAAGCCGTTGGTGTAACTACCTTGAGAGTTCGAGTCTCTCCCTGGGCACATTATTTTTCCTGATTGCTTTTAACAGAATCGACACCTATCATCAGAAAATAAATCAGCAAGATAAGGCTGCCATATCCTACTGTTACACCCCAGGTAGTAAAATGCTGAAGCGGATGCATCAGTCGTTGTGTAATATCAAGGAATAAGTCGTCTGGGGTTCTGAATATGTCCCAGCTGTTGTAACGCTCAAAACGTCCCAGATAAACCCCAAAAGCCGCCAGGTAAATGGAGGCAAAGGCGAAGATGTATCCGGTTGCAGGAGAATGAAAACGAAGTAATGTCCGATGCATATTTCTGAGAGAAAATAAACCAAGTAATAAGCCGGTAATTGCAAAACTTAGGATGAGCAGAAGATCGTACCATTCCGGAACTGCAGATCGGGGCGATAGATGAAATAAATCAGTCAGGATATAGGGGGCGTTTGGAAAAAAAAGTAACCAGGGGATGCATACCATCCGGAATTGAAAGGATGTCATCTGTTCGGTTTTTATACGAACCAATGTGCTTAGTCCATATGGGATATAAGCCAGAAATAAATTCCAGGCTAAAAACAGAAAGGTTATCTCCCCAGTGAGGATGATACGTGTAGTTAGTAATGCAGTGGATAAAAAACCGAATAAGGTTAGTGCAATCGTTTTGTGTGAATTGTTTTCCATCTTTCCCATCAGATTGTAAAACGATCTTCGCTGGTGGAAATTATGTGGATATACCGGTTTTAACAGGTTTTAACCATTGCTGATAACATTGTCATTTTCTTTTATGCTTGACTTATTCATGCTTCCTTCATTAATATTGTTGTCGGTATAATATTTTGGAATAATCTTTGAAAACCACTTCGAAAATACCCACTATGAAAACAGCAATGTTCTTTGCGGTTGCTACTGCAATGTTCCTAAGTTCCTGCTCAGAGAAAATTTATTTCACTCAGTCCATCAGAGATCAGTACAAACTTACGCCAGAAGAGATGAAAGGGATACAATTTTATTTGTCAGATGAAATCGTACTTAGAAAAGGCGAGGTGAGCGAAAATGAGAAGTCGACAGAAGATGGTAAGTTAATTGTGCAGAGTGGCCGGTCCATAGATCAGATAACGTTTAAATCGGATACGAAAGGAGGGGTGGAGCAGGTTTTTGACAATAAAGGTGTGACTGTTTCATTTGAAGAAGGTGCAGGAAATTATCTCGTTTTCAGTAGTTCAAGGAATCGAAACGGATTGTATACTCTTCAGGCTATTACCTGGGAGGATGGACGAGGGAAAGTAAATTATGGTGATGCAATTTGGTATGCAGCGAAGGGCAGTGAAAATGCAGCGTTGATGTTTAAGATGAAAAGCATCCGTAAATTGCGTGTTAATGAAAAAGTGGCTAAAGGCAGATCTGTTCGTTAAGAATTGCTTTGCACACGCGTTTTTTTCATGGAGGTTATTCCATGTATCACTACCGCCGATAAAATGATAAGACTTCCCAGGTAAAATCCTGTGTTAAGCGATTTATGCTCACTAAATAGCATGAAAGCGAGAATTATACTGTAAAGAGGTTCCAGGTTTACACTCAGATTCATGGTAAAGGCATCTATTTTTTGTAATGCATAAAGTGAGAGTGTAAGTGCTATCGTGGTGCAAAAAACGCTGAGCAAAAGCAGATATCCGGTATCGTGTAAATTGGGGAAACTGAAGGAGCTTTGGTTTATTTGGAGCCAAAGTGGAAGGCCGAGGGTAAGCAGCAAGAATCCGGTTCCGAGTTCGAAGAAAGTAATAACCCCTGGTTCAAGTGAGCCGCTTATTCGCTTGTTCAAGATGGTAAAGAGAGACGCCAGAAATGCACTGATTACACTAAGCAAAATTCCTTTTATATAAAGTTCCTGCTCAGTAAAAATCAGGTAGATGCCGGATATTACGGCGAGTCCAAGTAGAAGCTCGGAAATTTTTGGTTTTTTGCCTTTGATGAGTGGATCCATTATTGCGGTGAAAAGTGCAACACTTGAAAAGCAGGAAATTGCAATGGAAACATTCGAGGCTTTGATGGCTCCGTAAAAAGTGATCCAATGTAATGTGATGATCGCCCCAATCCCTGCGATCGGAAGTAAATTTTTAAGGGATATACCTTTTAATTTATTCTGAATTAAAAGGTATATCCCCATGGCTACAGTGCTCAGAAGCATCCGGTACCAAACCAACAAGCCTTCATCAAGGCTGATTAGTTTTCCAAGAATAGCTGTAAATCCCCAAAGCAATATTGCTACATGCATCTGGAGATATGCTTTGCGCATCTCCTTTTAGAAGCGAAGCAGGTTTTCGTAAAGCTCCTTGGTCGGTAAACCTACTACATTATAATAGGAACCTAAGATGTATTCAATTCCCACCATCCCAATCCAATCCTGAATACCGTATGATCCGGCTTTATCCATTGGATTTTCTGTTTCAAGGTAGTATTCGATTTCGTTGTCACGAAGCATCTTCATAGATACTTCCGTCTTTACAAAGAAAGATTCTGATTTCTTAGCTGACATGATGCATACGCCTGTAATGACAGAATGTTTTCTTCCTGACATTAATTTCAGAATTCTGATTGCATCATTTTTATCTGTTGGCTTCCCAATGATAAGTTCGTCCAGTGCTACAATGGTATCAGCGGTAATAACAATTCCTCCGTCTGCAACATCAGCTTTGTATGCTAATGCTTTTTTACGGGCCAGGAACATGGCTATGTCTTCACGTCGAAATTGGGCCGGGAAAGTTTCGTCAACTTCACGAACCAAAACTTCGAAATTCAAACCAAGCTTGGTCATCAGCTCCTGCCTTCTTGGCGAGTTGCTCCCCAGGATGATACGCGTGCCTTCGAATTTTTTAGTTAATGGATTCATATTGTGGATTATAAGTTAAAATTATAGTAATATACAATTAGCGAAGTAATGAATGCAAACATAGCCATTTTTAGCCAATTACCTGCTTTTTTAAAAGCAGCTTTATCTCTGGCTTTGTAGAGTAAAAAAACGACATAAGTCAATGGGATGTCAACAAGTGCGACTAAATAAAGGAACGGTAACAGACTCTCCCATTGGCGCGCAGCAATTTGGGTAGTTAGAAGCAAACATACCACAACGAGCGTTAGTGAAATGGCAATCCATTTTGACCGATTCATGCCGAGTGTATTTGCAAGAGTTTGACAATCGCATGACAGATCACCTTCTTCATCTTCAATGTCCTTTATGAATTCCCTGAGTACGGTTGTAAGGAAGGAAAACAACATGAATACGCCAATCATGAGCATAACACTCTGATCATTTCTTGCAAATGGCTCGTTCAGAATAACCATAAAAACAACAATTGATGATAAAAGTCCGACAATTAAATTACCAATGACAGGGATGCATTTATAGGATGTTGAATAAAAATACAAAAGCCCGGCAGAAATCAGATTTACATAAAAAACATATGAATAATCTTTGACATAGGTCAGATAAAGACCACCTGAAACCCCGGAAAATGTTAACAGCAGATAATAGTTGTAAGCAGTGTTTACATCCATTTTTCTACCGATAATCTGCTGTTCAGATTTGTTGATGCGGTCGATATTGACATCCTCAATGTCATTAATAACGTATCCCCCGGCCGCGATAAGTACACAGGAAATGCTGAGAATGAAAAATTCACTGTCTGTTAGCAATAATCCGAGATTCTGCATCTCCAGAATTGGAAGAGCCATGCAATACCGGAGTAAGTATTGCAGGAGAATAATCATAATTAGATTCTGCCAGCGAATGATTTTTAAATAGATCATTTTATTCCCAATCACCATTAAGCGTTAATACCTGTTCAATAATGTCTCTGACGCAGCCATGCCCGCCGGGAAATGGAGAGGTGTAGTGGCAGATTTCCTGTATCTGATGTACTGCATCAGCAGGACAGGTTCTCACAGAACAGCTCTTCATTACATCGAGATCAGGCATGT
>JBIIHN010000053.1:0-7988 GCA_044235745.1 Bacteroidia bacterium | reverse complement strand
GAGCTGAGCAGTGAAAAACCCAATTGCCCCGGTAAGATGAAATCGATGGTTTTGTACTCGCGGATATTTCGTTCCTGTGATTTTAGTTGAACCATCGGGTGTTCAATAGCCGCTGCACGAAGGTTGGCCTTATCAGTAAAGTGTTCAAGCATGGAGCGGATAATCACTCCTCTTTCCCGCGATGTTTGTGTGGTAGTTAACGTGATGTTGTATTGCGGTGTTCCGCTGGTGCTATCAGTTACCGTACGGGTGATTTTCAACACCGCATCCAGTTTCCCTTTTTGCAGTTCAGATTCTATTTCCTGCTGATTTAAGCCGGGTACTATGTGAAGACCATCCAAACTGATGATACTGTCAAACAATGGATTTTTTGTTTCGCTTTCAGAGTCCAGTGCAACAAAAAGCTTGAGGTTGCCTCCGCTGATGAATCCAAACACCAGGATAAAAATGAGCGGAAATGCCAATGTAAACACCACCGCCGACGGGCTTCTGAGAATTGAACGGAAGCTGGCTTTAGCGATGGCCAGCATGGCACGGAGCTGTGAGTACGATGTTTGCACGTTCTTGATATTATTCCTCCTTCCATTCATGTCCTGTCAGATGCAGGAACACGTCTTCCAGGTTCGCTTTTTTTACTTCTTTAGACCGCTCAAATCCGGTAGCAACCAGATCATCAATCAGCTTGTCAGGTGAATCAAGTGCTATAATACGCCCCGACTCCATCACCGCCACGCGGTCACAAAGCTGCTCTGCTTCATCCATGTAATGCGTAGTCAGCACAACCGTTGTTCCCGCATCGCGCACCTGACGGATCAGATCCCAAAGGTTCCTTCGCGCCTGTGGATCAAGTCCGGTGGTAGGCTCATCCAGAAAAATAACCTGCGGACGGTTGATGAGGGTAGTGGCAATGCTGAATCGTTGCTTCTGCCCTCCACTGAGCTCTTTAAACTTCGCTTTTGATTTTTCTTCGAGATTCACTTTTCTCAGCATCTCATGTGGATCTACAACTACGTTATACAGTCCTGCGAATAATTTCACCAACTCCACCAAGGTAAGACTAGGATAATATCCTGCTGCCTGAAGCTGCACACCGATCACCCGTTTAATGGCATTGGCATCCTTGTCGATGTTTAGACCGCAAACGGTAACATTGCCGGAAGTCTTCTCCCTCAACGTTTCAATAATTTCAAGCGTGGTGGTTTTACCCGCACCATTGGGACCCAGCAAGCCAAATATTTCTTTTTCGAAGACCTGAAAACTCACACCTTTCACTGCGTTGAAATCGCCGTAAGATTTACGAAGGTCGCTTACTTCTATAACCGGGGCAGCAGGCATGTGGCAAAGATAAACTTAACATTTGTTCTTCTACGCCGGAAAATGAAAATCAGAAAAACTTATTCACGGAGAAAAGCCCATATCGGACGGTTCTTTAAATAATCCGGATCGGCATCGTGGTTATAGGCTTCGCGTTCAAAAACAATAGAACGATATGCTGATCCATGATTCATTCCCTTTATCCTGTAAAACATGTAGGCCAGTAAATACCAGATATAAAAAGGGAGGATGAGCAGTTCAAGCTGCTGTCGGAGGTGAATACGTTCGTGGTTTACAAGACCATCCATTCCCGGTGTAGGTGAAGTGCGAAATACAATAAAGGGGAATAATGCAATACCCTCAACCGGCAAATTACGAAAGACCAAATAAATTGGGCGCATACAGATTTTCAGCGGAATTAGAATTCCAAACGTATTAAAAAACGATTGAACATCGCTAAAATTGTTTTCGAACCCTGACGAGTCAGCAGAAATCAGAATTTCCGGGAACGACAGAAAAAGGATATTACCTCCTCAGATAGTGTACAGAAACAAGCAGTGATGCAAAACTATCACTCACTGACCTTCAAAAACCCGGCTGAATAGAAACTACCTTCTCCTACCAATACCAGCCGATAAATTCCGGTTGGGAAATTTGAAATACTCATTTCAAAGTTATTAGCTCCGCTAACAGAAGCTATATTTTCTTTTACCAGCAATTTACCATTGGCATCATACGCAAGCAACTCCATCTGTTGATTGCGCGTGCCATTCCAGGTTAAATTTATGAATTGTGATGCCGGATTAGGTCTTACTTCCAAAACCGATTCAACATTCAAATCGGCTATACGGTTACAATTAGAAAGCACCACATTGGCAGAACGCGTATTGGAGAGACCACACGCATTTACTGCACGAACGGAAAGAAACTGTGTAACATTCACACCCGTTGACCATAATGCAGCTATGCTTTTACTGCCCTGACCGGTGAGCTGAGGGTTACCGGTTGCGAGCCATTGATAGGATGTACTTCCCGGCACTGTTGCAATAGTGAAAGATTGCGAAGTATTGAAACAGGGAGCAACAGGACCTGTGATGATGCCCGGTCGTGCCGGAATCATACTCACCGTCAGGGTACGATCGCTACTACTACCACAGGTGTTAAAACTTGATACCGATACCGCACCACTATTATTATTCCACGCTACATTTATTTGCGGTGTACCCTGACCGGATACTATTTGTGACCCTGCAGGTACGTTCCACTGATAACCGCTGACCCCAACAAGAGGAGCAACGGAGTATGAAGCCACGGATACCCCACACAGTCCACTGCTTAAGCCTGTAATCACTGCAGGCGTTGGTGAGGGTCTCAGACTCACGATTCTGGTTCGAAGACCTCCGGTACCGCAAACATTTGATGCAGACAAGGTGATCGTTCCGCCTTGAAATGAGGGTTGAACCAACCCTGAAATAACATTTGTACTTAAACCGGACAACACCTGAAGACCCGGAGGGAGCACCCAGTTATAAGCTGACGCCCTTGCTACGTTCGCCACGGAACAAATGAAAGTATCACCCGGACATAATCTGGCATTTCCTGAAATTGATCCCGGAGTGACCGGAGGAACCAGCGCATACGATAACGCAGCGGAGGCAGATCTGGATTCACAGATGTTGAAGGCCTGCAGCTGAATGGTCCCGCTAATGGTTGCATCAAGTGCCGCAGCCGTCCAACCAATGGTAATTTGCGGTGTGCCCTGGCCTGAAACAATTGACAATCCTGAAGGAATTGACCAGTTATACGACGTTGTATTTAAGCCATCTGAAATTGGATTTACCGAAATTGTTTCCACCCCTGCACCGTACGGCTTACAACTCTGGAGCGTTCCATTAAATCCACCCAGCGCAGGCAATTGAACTGGCTGTGTGATATCAAATTGCCGAACCACAAAACAATTGTTGGCATCCGTAACGGTTACAGAATAAACACCTGCAGCCAAACCCGACCTTATTGACACGACCTGACCATCATTCCATTGGTAATTAAAAGGAGGTGTACCTCCGTTAGCCTGTAACTGCACACTTCCCTGAGACTGACCAAAGCACTGAACGGGCATCACGTTACTTATAAGTCCAAGACTATCTGGCTGAGACAAGGTAATACTTTCCGAAAACTCACATCCATTTTCATCAATAAGATAAACTGTATTTTGTCCTGCAGGCATAGAATAAAGTCCTGTGCCGATAAAAAGATCTGAAGCATTCACCGGGCTGATGAGTACATCAGCGGAATCACCAAAGCATTCTATCGGCTGAATGATATTGACTGCGATCTCCGGCTGTGGCGGATTAGTAAGCTGTACGATTACGGAGGCGGGACAACCGTTAGCATCCATTACGTTAAAATTCCAGGCACCTGCCGGCTTAACGAAAGAACCTGTACCGGAATAAGGTGACACACCACCACTGGCAGCCACGATGATCTGCCCACTATCGCCGATACACGTAAAGGGAGAAACAACTGATGATAATTGAAGTGGATTTGGCTGAATGAGGTTACCTGTAACCGTAAAAGTCACACCTGCAGCATCTGTTACCACTATTGAATATGGACCAGCAGGACGAATGAATGTGCCCGTGTTAGAGTACGGAGGAAGACCTCCGCTTGCAGTTACAACAATTTCAGCCGAATCACCGAAGCAGGAGATAACACCTTCTGAAACTGTCGCAAACAATGCGCCCGGCTCTGAAAGCGTCAGCGTTTCACTTGTACTGCAGCCATTGAAATCTGCTACAGTATAACTAACGGCTCCGGATTGCTGACTAAACATACCGATACCGGAATAGGGTGGCACACCGCCGCTGGCCTGCACGGAAACAATGGTACTGCCCCCGGTTGTAGTGATAGGTGTATAGTTAAATTGTATATTCAACGGGTCGGGTTGTGATAAAGAAAGCGATCCAGAAGAAACACAACCATTGGCATCTGTAATGGAATAAACCGTAACGCCGGCGTTCTTAAGAAACTGGCCGATCCCGATGAAGGGCGCTACGCCACCTGTTGCTGTAATAGTAACAGTAGCTGCTTCGCCGTAGCAAGCGATATTGTTGGAAGAAATCTGAACAACCAAGCTGTCCGGTTGCTGGACAAAAACCGATGATGAAGCAGAACAACCGTTCGCATCGGTGATGGAGAATACCTGGTTTCCGGCAAATCGCAGGAAATTTCCGGTACCATTATACGGTGGGGTACCACCCGATCCGGAAACATTACAAATTGTCTGACCTCCGTAACAAGACACAGGAGGAGTGACCGTCAGCACCTGCAATACAGCAGGCTGATTGATGGTAATTACCGCATTTACCATACAACCATTGGCATCATTTACATATACAGTATACGTACCGGCTGTAACATCGGTTAAAATTTGATCCATGAAATCATAAGGTTCAACACCACCACTGACAGCAGTTAGAATGTCCGTAACTCCGTTATGACATAAAACAGGGTCTGCGGAGAGCGAAAGCTGCAGTGGACCCGCGGGAGATAATAAAGGATCGTACGTATCTATCAGGCCATTACAATTGTCATCCACCTCATTACAAATTTCAGTAGCAGATGGATTTATAAACGGATCGGTATCATCGCAATCCTGATTGGAAGTAGTAAACCCTACACCAGGATCCTCACAATAAGTCACGGTTGATGTACTGCCAAAACCATCAAGATCACTATCGATATAATAAACAGCAAACAACAACCCGTCATCTGCATTACCATTACAATCATCATCTATGTTGTTGCATACTTCAGACTGACCCGGGTTTATCTGGTCATTAAAATCATCACAGTCATTCCCGATCTGTGAAAACCCGAAACCAGGGTCGTAACATAACAACACGCCCGTTCCTGAACCATAACCATCGCCGTCTGCATCCGGAAAGTACGCTGCTTGCGTCAAAGTATTATCGATTATTCCGTCACAATCATCATCCACCTGATTGCATAATTCCGCTGAGACCGGAGAGATTAGCAGATCCTGATCGTTACAATCACCATTCAGCAGCACATAACCGGCCGGAATAACATTACAAACTTGTTGTGACAATGCACTATTACCATAACCATCACCATCAGCATCCAGCCAAACGGTAATGAAAGGAGCCGTGCCATCCGGAATCTGAATGACAGGCAATGAAATTTCGTTAAGAGCCATATCGCGAATCTTTAATTGCGCATATTGACCCGCATTACAATTTGAAAAAACATTATCTGACGAAAAATTTATACCATCAAGGCTATAAGAGTAAGGAGGAACACCTCCGTTCGCAGAAAATATTACATCTGTAAAACCACCAGTGCACTGAATAGAAGAAAACTGTACCTGACCGGTAAGTGTGCTCTGTGCCGAGCAACCAAAAGACATCAGAAAAAATAATAAAAGTATGCTAAACTTAAAGAAACCACTTCCACTGTTCCCGCTATTCCGCCCGAAGACGTAAACAGCGACAGCACTGCAGCAGCTTTTTGAAATTTTTATCATTTTATTTAACATAGACTTCAGATCAATAAATGTCAATAATCACTCAGGTTGTCCGATAAGGGCATCTCCCGTGGGAGATGCCCTCTCAGACGTTGAATTAAGAATTACTATACTTTAAATTACTCGACTATCACTCTGATCACTTCATTCATACCGGAAGACTGAAGCTGGAGCAGATAAATGCCCTGTTGTTGTCCTTCAATACGAATATCATGAGAGCTGACACCCTTAAGAATTGCGATCATCTTTTCAGCAATCACTCTGCCTGATAAATCAGTCAAGCGTAATGTAACATTCTCATCCCGCTCACTATTGATTTGCAATACACCAGATCCGGACATCGGATTTGGATAGAGTGAAGCACTGAAACCATCCGCAGCAATTTCCTCACGGTTATTATTACATGAGTTAATTGCGATTCCTGTCAATGACCGGGTAGCTGATGTACCACATTCATTTGTAGCAGAAACTACAATGATCTGGTTAGATGCAGGAATTGCACCATACTGAACATCGATAGTTTTTGTCGTACCTGAAAGGTTAACAGCACCGCTTGGTACGAGCCAGTTATAGGAATCCGCTCCTGTTACCGTAGCAGATGAATATGCCTCAGTTGTACTTACGCATACAGATATGTCACCAGTAATTGATGCAGGACGACCCGGAGCAACCGCAACTGTGAAACTACGCATGCTTCCTGATCCGCAGGAATTTACTCCGCGTACAGTTACTGAACCAGATGACTGACCAAAATTCACCGAGATCGTGTTGGATGTTGCACCGGACACAATTGTTGCACCAGAAGGAACTGTCCACTGATAAGAAGTCGCATTCACACTTGATCCAACAGTGTAGATAACCGCATTCATGTTACAAACACCACTGGCGTTACCTGTAATTGGGCTAGGCGCCAAAGGATACTTCTGTCCGATGAGTTTAATACGCTGACCACTGGTACCGCAGATATTGGATGCGGTAACAATCATATTTCCTGAGCTAACAAAACCATTTCCTGCAGCTGCAGTAATGATATTGGATGAACCACCGGCAGTTTGAGAAATACCCGTTGGCATAGTCCATGAATATGAAGTTGCACGATTAACAAGAGAGATTGAATAAACACCTGACTCTTGTGGGCAAATCTTTGCAGCACCAGAGATACTGTTTGGAGTTACTGGAGCAGCGCTTTGCAATTCAACTGCTTTACAGCTGGCATTTCCGGTTCCGCAACTGCTGTTACTGGCTGTGACACAGATATCACCGGTAATACCATTACCGATAGCAGTATTAAGGATACTTACCGTAACTGAATTAGTGCCCTGACCGGAAGTAATAGTGAATCCGCCTGGGAATGTCCACGCATACGTTGTATTACCACCTAAGCTGGATACCGAATATGTACGGGAAGTTGTGGAAGCTGCAAGACACTCAACAGAAACACCCGTGATAGCACCGGCATTCGGAGTTTGATTGTTAATCAACACCACTTCATCGCTTGTTGAAGGACAAACTCCATTCGAGATCGTCCAGCTTAACGTCGCAACACCACCAGACACCAGACCATTCGCAGCACTGTTATAAACACTGCCCGAAACAATTGTCACTGCATCACCGCTTACCTGTGTCCATTGTCCGACACCAATAGAAGGATTATTTCCTGCTAACGTGAAATTACCAACATTACACTGGATGATATCTGAACCGGCATTGGCAACAGTAGGCAGTTGATCAACATTGATGGTAATGCTGGCGCTGGAAGTACAGGTATTGGCATCTGTATAGCTATATGTTAGCGTTTGAGTTCCAACACCTGGATCAAACAGACTACCGCTTACACCCGTTCCACTCCAGGTTCCACCGGCAGGCGAGCCACCGAGAATTACATCCGCAGCATTTACACAGACAGTGTTATAGCTACCGGTTGTAACAACGGGGAGGGGGTTAACGGTAAAAGTTCCAGCGATATAACTAATCGAGTAATTTGACAGGCCACTCCCTTGAGCATTACTAATACTTATACTGTAGGGACCACCTGCTGCAGTTGCGCCAGTTCCAGCACCTGAGCTCGTAATTGTGGCACTGTTAACGGCATCGCTATTAACTAAACCAGTAACTGTAAATTCAGTTC